>CAZAKW010000483.1:0-1501 GCA_964485835.1 uncultured Bacteriovoracaceae bacterium | reverse complement strand
GAGGCGGGAGCGGAAAGCCAGGTTAAGGAATTAGCCGGCGAGTACTTCTTGGGAATCAACCGTCTCGGCGCCACAATTACCCGAATGGAACAGGAAATGAAGGAAGAGGCGAAGGCATTACGATTCGAGAAGGCGGCCGCGCTTCGCGACCGAGTCCGGCGACTCAAGATGATCGAGCTTGCGTTGTGAGCGAGGGCGAAACTCGGGCGAATTAACAGCCGATTTCGGGCGCCGGAGGATTTTCCTTGGTGGAATTCGCTTCGTCGAGATCTGGGCGATCCAAATAGATCCCGCCGCTCGTGCGGATGACGTTGTTACGCAGGAGCGGATCGCAACCATCGCCGGCCGGGATCTCCGGGGTGGGTTTGCATGACGGGCTGTTCTTTGGACAAGTGATCCGCACGTGCATATGGTCGGCGTGATTCGGCCAGGGTCTTAGTTTGCGCAAGATTTCCTTCCATTCGTCGCGCATTCCCTTAGCAACGGCATAGGCGCAAAATTCTTTCTTGAGTCGCTGGTCGGTGAAAATCCGGTCGAGGCGTCCACTTGCATCGAAGAGTCGGATCATCGACCAGTTCGCCTCGACATCGAAAGCGGGAAGGACTTTTCCTTTGACGACCAGATCCGGTCCAAATCCCGTCGCACCGCGATCCGTACGGAAGTACGCGATATCGGCGTCCAGGCCGTTTTGATGGCTGCCGTGGCCGCCGAGGCGTCCGCCGCTTTTACCGGATAGATCACCCACTTGCACAGGCTCAAGCGCGGGGAGTTCTCGATGGATCTCCCGAGACGCCTCGGCGATCAAAGTCACCATATCTAACGACGCGTAGCCACGATCACGATTCAAGAAGAGCTTTAGAAATCCGTCCCCAGCTTTCGGTAACTGATCGGCGCGGTTCAGCGAACCGCGATCGTAGACGCCCACGGACTGGGCGAAGGAACGGCCAAGAACTTTTAGAAAGTCGAATGGTTCCACCGGACCGACCAAAACATCGTTGTCGTCGGCGGGCCGTGATTCGACTCGAGGCTTGGGCGAAGGTTTCGGTTCGACCGTGGCTGGAGTTTTCACCGGAGGCTTGGATTCCGCCTTGGGCTCGAGTTTCGGTTCGACCTTGGGCTCAGGTTTCACCGAGGGCTTGGATTCGATCTTGGGCTCAGGTTTCGGCTCGACTTTCTGGGGCTTTGGATCTGGCAGAAACGGCGGCCAAATCGTCGTGGGCTTGAATGGCTTCGGCGCTTTTTCCAGCGGTGTGACTTGAGGCGTGGGATCGGACTGCGGTTGCGTCGGCGAGGCCGGTTCGGCTTTCGGGGTTGGAAGACCAAACGGATTCCAGGTGCGGTACGGATCGAATGTCGGAGGCTGGGGGCTTAAAGGGCTTGGCCGTCCCGAGGCCGTCGGCTTTGGATTGGATCCCGTTTCGTATTCATCGGACTCGAGTTCGTCGCTGGGTACCGGGCTCGCCGTGATTCGTTGGGGAAAGGAGGCAGGTTCGATGCCATA
>CAZAKW010000482.1:0-1532 GCA_964485835.1 uncultured Bacteriovoracaceae bacterium | reverse complement strand
GAATCATTTCCCTACCCCCTAATGGGTATTTAGCAATAACGAAACCAATCCTAACCATTTGAAATATAAGGATAAAATATATTTAGTTGAAGCCATCCACTGTCCAAGCGTTGCACGCGTGTTGAAGAGATAAGCATTTTTTAATGTGCATTCATCGGAATCCATCCGTTTGGGGACCACCTGTGATTCATTCGTCTTTGAACTTGAATGCTGGTCCCACCAGCGCGAGTGCGGCGAAACGCAAAGCGTTTCGATCGCGACGCGGATGCGAGAACCGAAGAACGAAGCGAGGAGAACCGGAGAACCAGAACCTGCAATTCGTTTTTGAGCTTGAATGGTGGGCGTTTTTCGCAGACAAACGAAATGCACCTACTCCAGGTAACTCTGGAGTATTCGGTGCAGTGGTTAAAGCCCCGGATCGACCTATTGGAGCTGGTTGCCCTTTGGAAGGCTGGGAAATCGTACCGGGAGATCGGACGTCACTTCAAAGTGAGTTACGTCACGGTCTTCCGGCGCATCAAGCGATACCAGAAATGGGGGCGTTAAAGAGGTCATATGCTTGGATTCGAGAAACTTACGTCGGCCGTGGTTACCCTTGTCTTAGCAGTCGCAACAATCGGCGGTTTGCCACGCCTGGTACTCGCCGTTCATAAAGCGCAGGCCCAGCTCATTCAGGAAACGAAAGCTTCGAAATGGGGACGTTTGCCGCTCCTTCCTAGGCATTAACTTAGGCATCAATTCGCCTTTTGGTACGCCGGTCATTCTTATACTTTTTTACGAAGGATTCGCGATCCTGGACTCATGAGGATGCAAATTTGTGTCATCTAGCTCTGTGGACAAAACACCTTAAAGGTGACGTTCGAAGACGAGACACTCGCCCAAGTGGAAAATAGGATAAACTTCGCTTGAACAAGGTAGTCATCCATATCCTCGTCTTTCTTTGACAGGGCCGTTCGTAACTGATCCCCAGTGGCACCACCGCCCATTACGAGCCATACTTCCTTTTCTGTTCTCGGATCCGCAACTAGTTCCCTGAACTTTTCCAGGAAAGCCGCCTCTGTTGCTTGGCATCCATTGTAAGACTTGATTCGCTTTACGTCATAAGCCTTCAGCCTTCGATTTGATGAGAATCGGTTAGCATTGAAGGGATACTCGTAAAAAGGGTTCAAAACCCTCAAGTTCTTGATGGCCTGTGCAGTGACATCATAGAGCGCAGTAGCACTGGTCTTCGATTCTTGAATCGACTTGCAATGCATTAGTATCAAACTTCGAGAGCCTCCGTGACAGCGTAGGGCTATGAAATCTGCAATTTCTGACTTTCTAGCGCCGCCGCGATCGTCGCAGACTAAATAGTCGATACCCTTCATTTCCTTATGAAGAGCCGACCTGCTCGTCGAGCTGTAATCCGAAACATATTTGAATACACTTTGTCGCCAATTTCGCACCGTCCCCGTCGCGGGAAGAAGTTCTTCCCCTTTCTCAGACCAGTCAGTAGAAATCTGCGCATCTGGGATCACGATCGGCAAAAGACT
>CAZAKW010000481.1:0-1548 GCA_964485835.1 uncultured Bacteriovoracaceae bacterium | reverse complement strand
ATAACCCGACCACAAACGGCGACGCCCCGAAACGCTCGGCGTAAAAGGGCAAAAGCGGGATCACTAAGGTCAACCCTAGGACGTCAACGGCGACGATTAGCGAGATCGGGACGAGATGGGAGCGGCTCACGCTTTGAAGTTATCATAAAAAAAGGTAGAGAAGCGGGCGAGTTCCGAGAACTCAAGCCCGCTTCGACCCTTTCCAAACCCCTTTGGAAAACTGTCTATTGGCGTAAAGTGCGTAACGTCCGCTTCACTTCGCCCATGTCGCGCCGAAGCGCACTAGCCACCCCACACGGCTCGAATCCTTCGGCTTGGCTTGAAGCATCCATCCACCCCGCGCCGCGTTCGATCGCGCCGGACTGGGCGCTGCTCCCAACCCCCGGGCGCACATTGCGCTTTTTCGTGATTTTTTCGAGCTGATCGAGGCGGGCTTCCTTCAGCGCGGTGTATTCGGAAAGCGCATCATATTCCGCTTGGTTTCCGGTCGACTTAGCAAGTCGGCGAAGTTCGTCGTAAACTCGGTCAACCTCGGCGTATCCCTCGTGGATTTCTTCGTCCGATAAATTGATATACCAGCTGGCGTTTTGGTAAGCGCCGGCCGGAACGTACTTTAACTCCCCGGCGTCGAACGCGTCTTGGAGCATGGACTCGATCGTGATTTCCTCGAGCGCGTATTCGACGAGCAGTTTATCGATTGCGCGCACGGCATCGAGGAACTCCGGCGTCGCCTGTCGAATTTTCTCGGCGTCGGAAAGCGATTCGTCGCGCATGATTCTGCTAAACGCCCCGAGCGCCTTGATCCGAGCACGCTGGGTGGTTTGGTCGTCGTAGTTCGCGGCGGCCGACTGGACTTCGAAATTGTGGTGCATGAATTCGTGGACCAAGGTCCACCGACTCGAGTCTTTTCGAACGACAATCGCCGCGTTTTGCTCAAGCACGGGAACTTCCGCATTCTTGGGCAGGTAAAGCCCGGTCGTGAATGCGCAGGTCTCCGAGCGGCGCATCCGGTCGGTCTGGCGCCACTGGCGTTCGATCTCCGGGGACATTCGCGGAAGCCTTTCGAAGTTACGCGCGCTTTGCTCCGCGATGGAATCAGCGTGATAAACGCGGGCCCCTTTGGACTCGATATAGCGGATCGTGTCTTCGATCGAGGAGCGCCCTACGGTTTTCAACCAATCCCGGTTATAGAGTTTTCCAAAGTAGCCCCGGACGATCGGTTTCGCCGACGTAACGTCGCGAAGAGGTTCGCCCTCGCTGGCTTTAAACTCGTTGCTTTGGCGAATATAGGAGTCCCGATTACAGGCCTGCGACTCCGCGGTTTCGACTTCCGCCCCGCATCCGGCGACACCGAACACGACTGCGAATAGTAAGAGAGGAGCCCCCTGTTTAGACATGGGGCGGGTTATAGACTGGGGTCAGGGGCCAGGCAACACAAAACAACGCAGCGCGTCTTTTATTGTGAAAAGTCCTTACTTTTCAAGCTATTACCCGGGATAGATCGCCAAACCAAGGACACAAGAGCATCCGCTGGCTGTAGAATAGCCC
>CAZAKW010000480.1:0-1551 GCA_964485835.1 uncultured Bacteriovoracaceae bacterium | reverse complement strand
CAAATGAGTTACACCCCGCTGACGCTTTGCCTGCATATAGGGCCGCAATGAAAGGTGCTTATCTCAGCGTGGGAACTGAACGGGGCTTCATTGGCGCCGCGAACTCTCCTGCAGTCACCCACCTCATTCTTGTCGATCACAATAGCTCAGTGACCGCCTATAATTTAGTGAACATCCAGCTGATTAAGATGGCTAAAAATCGAGAGGACTATCTGATGCTCCGTCAGTCATATTCTACGTCAACTTGGATATACAGAGCCTACGACACCCCTCTAACGCAGTATGAAATAGAGATCCTCTCAAAAAATTTTTATACTTGGACGCAAATATCGGAAATTAACTCTCTACTTCCCCCGAATGGTTCTGGCTTCCAAAGGTCGGCATCAAGTCGGTCGTCGCCCTTTCACAAAGTGAACTACTTGTTTGATGACGATCTTTTCGACCACTTAAAACGGATGGTCGATCAGAATCGAGTAATCGCCTATACCGACAGCCTCGATAATCCACGCCATTTTGAAAAAACGATAACGTTCCTCAACAAAGAAAAGATCCCACTCTCAGTAATCGATATCAGCAATGCGTGGCGTCCATCCTATATGGGCACAGCCGGCACCGCCCGCTTTCTAGACCATGTAGATGAAATAGCGGCTCCAGAATCATTATTGTTAACCACGGATCTTTGGGGCGATCTGCATAACCTCGGCGTTAAACGTTCCAACTGGAATTATTCGGCATTTACGTTCAAGCACATCCGAAGTTTTAACAGTAAAATGGACTTTGCTACTTCCATGCACAAAACTCGTCGATTTCCGTTTTTCAGAAATTTTAATCTTTTTGGGAGTACTGACAACTATTGTATGAAATTGATCAAGTCGCTTTTCACCCCTTGACCGCTGCGCTTAACCTACTTAGCGAGGGAACTAAGTTCTTTCGATAAAGACCCGAGCTCTCCATTGCATTGTGAATCAGATTCGATCGATCAGGTTTTGGTAGAAATTTTTAACAATAAACGCTGGTTCAGATTTCAGGAATTCGTGCCCTAATCGATCACTCGACGGGAGAGAGCGCCCGCCCCCGCGCTCCCGCGATGTGGAATGAATCGATCGCGGCCTGGGGCACACCCCCGCGCACACGATCGGCGGCGAGCATACCCCTCGCCCACATGACCCGATCCTGCTTCATCCGGAAAAAATCGTAGAGTTCGTCTTCGACCGCTGCCCCGTGAAGGATCCCGAGGGAGCGGATCACGGCTTCGAAAGTACACAGACACTCCGGCCGCGGCTCCTTCCGAAGGATGTATTCGCTCGGCCTTCCGAGCGGCAGCTTCACGCGCGGCAGGCTCTCTAAACCCGGTACGCGCCGAGAGACTTTTGAACACTGTTTCCAGTTTCCGTCCGGCACGATGAGCGAAATCTTCTTGCCCGTGGCCGTCACTTTCGCCGCCCACTCCGGCGTGATTTCGATCGCGTCTTCCGAAGGAAAAACCACGACCGGATAATGCGTGGGGTCCGCTGCGAGGGGGTCCGTCCCTGGCCTCCGTCCCCCACCTCC
>CAZAKW010000479.1:0-1570 GCA_964485835.1 uncultured Bacteriovoracaceae bacterium | reverse complement strand
AATCTCTGTGGTAAGCTGGAACCGACGGCGGCCTTACGAATGGCGTCGGTGCGCGGCAGAAGCGGCGGATGGGAGGCGAAAAGGGCGGTAAAAAGCGGATGTTGCACCAGAATCGCCAGATTCTCTCGGTAAAGATAACGCAATCCGCGAATCAACGCTTCCGGATCACCGAACGTTTTCACGGAAAAGCGATCGGCCGCGTACTCGTTGGTGCGGGAGAAATAATTCGCGGCAAAGCTTCCGAAAAAACCAAGCTTGCCCAAGAGCAATACGGCGAGCGGCAGACCGAAGGCGGCGCTGGAAACGGAGACTCCGAACGCTTCGTAGAGTTCGGGAGATTCCAGCATCCGTTGGGCGAGAAAAAGAATTCCCGCGGTCACGGCCGCCGAAACGAGCGAGCCTTTCCAGATATGGCCGAGTCGGAAATGGCCCGCTTCGTGGGCGGTGATCGCCACGATCTCGGCGATCAATTCCCGGCGCCTTTCCGGCGTCACGTCCGGAGCGTTGAGTTTCTCGATCATCGTATCGAAGAGCACGAGCCGGCGAAACTTTCCGTACCCCGTAAAGAAAGCGTTGGTCTTCGTGGAGCGTTTAGAAGCGTCGCAAACCCAAACTCCATCCAACTTGAACGTTTGTTTTTTCGCGTAGGCTTCGATCGCCGTTTTCAGTTCGCCGTCGGGAAGCGGTGAAAGTTTCAAAAAAAGGGGAAGAATGGCGATCGGGGCGATCGCGAGTAAGAAAAATTGGAACGCGGTATAACCGATCCAAATCCAAAGCCACGCTCGGTCCCCCGCCGACTCCAATAGCCAGATCGCGAAGGCGAGGATCGGAGCCAGCAGCAAAAGCCCAAGCAGGGCGCCTTTTACGCGGTCCAAAAAGAACGTACGCGGAGTCGTGCGGTTGAAACCATACTTGGCCTCGACCTTAAACGTCGAAATCCAAGCGAACGGAAGGTCGAGCGCGCCCTTGAGGGCGGAGAGAACGGCCACGAAAACAGTGGCGCGAATCCAATTTGCCTCGGATGCCCGGGACGAAAGTTCCGCGGCCCATCCATAACCGCCTAGCCAGAAGAAGGCTACGAAGGCGATCAAGCCGACGGTCTCCGAAATCCAGGTCAACCGGTTGCGATCCGCGAGATAGGCCAGCGCCCGCTCGTGATCCGCGGGACCTTGGATCTCAGACAGAGATTCGGGATAAGGTTCGCTCGCAGTTTTGAATTGCAGAAGCTCGGCGACGCGTTCGCAGACAAAAACGAAAATCCAGAGCGCGACGATGGCGCGAAATAAAGTCGGGACATCGAAGGTCATCGCGAGTCTCGTTTCGTTTGGGTCCGCTTAGCCTTGAAGTTTGCGGACCGTGTATCCCGTATAAATCTGGCGGGGGCGGCCGATCTTCGTCGTTCCACCTTCAACCATCTCTTTCCACTGGGCGATCCAGCCAGGCATCCGTCCGAGTGCGAACATCGGAGTGAACAGGTCCGTCGGGATGTTGAGAGCGCTGTAGATGATACCGGAATAGAAATCGACGTTCGGATAAAGTTTCTTTTCGACGAAATAGGGGTCTTTAAGCG
>CAZAKW010000478.1:0-1572 GCA_964485835.1 uncultured Bacteriovoracaceae bacterium | reverse complement strand
CTTTGTGGCCTTTTGCTTGGGCTTTTGATCTTGCGACGTCCTTATGGCCCGACGGCTCAAGATGCGTTCGTGTGGATCTCGCCCTGGTTAATCATGGGGCAGTTGGTGAATCCGCTTTCGTGGCGATGGGGAAGTGTTTATCTCCTGGGTGTCTGTTTTGCGGCTTTCCGGCCGGGACGTCAGTTTCTTTGGTTTAGGGGATTTCTTTGGATCGGCGTCTTGGGATTGTTCCTCCTCCAGCAGAATCCTTTCGTAAAAGGCGTGCTGGGGATGAACCACTGGACTGAACTCCACGACATGGGCCTGATTACGCTTTATTGGCTCGTTCTTTTGCTGCTTTCGATTTGAATGCGTTTTGCGCGTAGAAGGGCCACGTCTAGGCCTTGCAATGGGCCTAGAAATAGGGCAAACAGACGCAATGCAACGCGTTATAAACTGGAAATGGTGTTGGGGTGTTTCTTTCACGCTGTTCGCGCTGAGCGCCCAAGCCGATTTGGCCCGACTGGATGCCGAGCGCAGTGATGCAAGCGAGCTAGGACCGGACGAAGACCGGAGCGAGCGCCAGGAAGTTCGGGAGTTTCTTCAAGCTGCGGGAGCCGGCAACTCCCCGTATGCGTTTCGTTGCCAGCCGGGAACACAAGTGTCTATCGCCGCTGTCGGAGACGTGCTGCTCCACCAAGCGTTGGCCGTCCAGTCGATGCGGCACAAATCCGGATTCCGCTCGCTTTGGGAGAACGTGATTCCCTGGTTTGAGGCTTCGACCTTCACCTACGCGAATCTCGAAGGACCGGCGGCCGGTCCCGTTAATACTGCGGGAAAGGAAGTCGCGGACCCGGGAAAAGTTTTCGACGGAGTCGCCTACACGAGCTATCCGCAGTTTAACTACCATCCGGATCTTCTGTCCGACCTGAAAGCATCCTCCGTTTCGATCGTTTCAACCGCGAATAACCACTCCTTGGATCGGCGCTCGCTGGGCATCGAACGCACGCTCGAGGGCTTAGATAAGGTGGGATTACCCTATAGCGGGACGCTTCCAGAAGCGACGATCGTGCGGGATACGCCTGCCGGTGCGAATTGGACGGCGATCACCGAAGGCGGCGGATTTCGCATCGCCTGGATCGCCTGCACTTACGGGACGAACGGAATCCGCGATACAAAATCTCAAGTTCTCCATTGTTACGAGCAGCGGGAAATCATGCTTGAGCAGATCCGGCGTGCCGCGATCGATCCGACGATCGACGCCGTCGTCGCGACTCCGCATTGGGGCAGTGAATACACGCATACTCCGAGCGTGAAAGAGCGCGAACTCGCGCGCGAAATGGTCGATGCGGGCGCCCTCTTGATATTCGGTAGCCACCCGCACGTTCTGCAGCCGGTAGAAAAAATCGTGGCGGCCGACGGCCGCGAAGCGTTCGTTTTCTACTCGCTCGGTAATTTCGTCAGTGGACAAAAACAGCTTCCGCGACGGACGTCGGCCGTCGTATTCGCAAACCTGGTGCGAGACTCCGACGGAAACGTCACCGTCGGGGGATTGCGCCATTTGCCTTTGGTGATGGCGTACGACCCGGGAGG
>CAZAKW010000477.1:0-1619 GCA_964485835.1 uncultured Bacteriovoracaceae bacterium | reverse complement strand
ATTCATCGTCGACCACCATCTCCTCGAAGCGGTTTGGACCGTGATTCCGACCGTCCTTCTGCTCGTGATCTTCGCTTGGGGATGGGTTGTTTATAAACAAATGATTCGTCCGCCCGCGAACGCGATGGAAATCCGTGTAATCGGCAAACAGTGGCTCTGGAACTTCCAGTACGAAGACGGACGGATGGAGACCAACAAGCTCGTCGTTCCTCTTAACCAGCCAATCAAATTGTTAATGAGTTCGGAAGACGTGTTGCATTCGTTCTTCGTGCCGAACTTCCGGATCAAGCAAGACGTTGTTCCCGGGATGTACACTTCGGTCTGGTTCCAGGCCAAGGTTCCGGGCGAGCACCAAGTTTATTGCACTGAGTATTGCGGCACGTCCCATTCGGGAATGCTCGCGAAAATCGAAGTGCTCGAGCCCGAGCAGTACAAGTTGTGGAAGGCAAACAAGCCTTACATTCTTGGTGGAGTACGCACGCGCTCGACCGAAATTATGCTCGCCTCGCAGGCTTCCGGCGTGAAACGGGAATCCGATCTGCCGCTCGCCGCTCAAGGCGAGCAACTCGTGGCGAAGAACGGATGCACCGCTTGCCATTCGGTGGACGGGTCCACTCGCATTGGTCCGAGTTACAAAGGAATCTTCGGACACGAAGTGGAACTTGCGAACGGTGAAAAGGTCACCGTGGACGAAAACTACGTTCGGGAGTCGATCGCCAAGCCCCAGGCGAAAATCGTGAAGGGCTACAATCCGGTCATGCCTCCTTACACCAAGGAAATGATCGGTGAGGCCGATATGAACGCGATCGTCGCGTACATCAAGAGTTTGAAGTAAATTGAGTCGTTAAGGAATTAAGAGAGAACTCGCATGGCAAATACGGATCACGCTCACGGCGACAACTACCTCAATCACAGCAAAGGCATCTGGTCGTGGATGACCACGGTCGATCATAAACGGATCGGCCTGATGTACCTCGCGACGGTTCTTTTCTTCTTTTTTATCGGCGGGGTATTCGCGCTGATCATCCGGTTGAACTTGATGAAGGCCGGGGCGCCGGTCGTTTCGGCGGATGTTTATAACAAACTGATGACCTATCACGGCGCGATCATGGTGTTTCTCGTGATCATTCCGGCGATTCCGGGATCGATCGGCAACTTCGTTTTGCCGATGATGTGCGGAGCGAAGGACGTGGCCTTTCCAAAGCTAAACCTGGCTTCGTATTATATTTACCTCGCGGGAGCGATCTTCGCGACGCTTGCGCTCTTTCTGGGCGGAGCGGATACGGGTTGGACGTTTTATACGCCTTATTCGATTCGTACGTCGGGCGCGGTCATCATGGTGATTTTCGGCGCCTTCGTCGCGGGTTTCGCGTCGATCTTAACGGGACTGAATTTTATCGTCACGATCCACAAGCTTCGGGCTCCGGGCCAGACCTGGACCCGACTTCCTTTGCTCTGCTGGGCTCTTTACGCGACCTCGATTATTCAGGTCCTCGCGACGCCGGTTTTGGCAATCACCCTCGTTCTCTTGATTTTCGAGCGTGTGTTTAAAGTCGGAATTTTCGATCCGGCGCTTGGCGGCGACCCGGTCTTGTTCCAACACTTCTTCTGGTTCTACT
>CAZAKW010000476.1:0-1622 GCA_964485835.1 uncultured Bacteriovoracaceae bacterium | reverse complement strand
GACGCGCGGAAAATGGTCCAAGCTTACGCGGATGCGCTGGGATTCTGTCTCCGAAAACGAATTCAAGCGACTTGAGGACGAGGTCTCACGCGTCTCGTCCCAAGACTGAAGAGAATTCGCCGGGTTTAAGTACCTAAGTAGAAACTTTTTAGAACTACCGCGGAAGGATCACCATCCGGCAGTCTTTGACTTTACGAACGAGGAGCTTCACCGATTCGCCCACATGGCGGCGGCGTTCGTGGTCGATCTCGGTCTGGCGGTGAAGAACGGATCCTTCTAGCGCCATCGCCGTGCATCCCTTCGTCGTCAGAGCGTCGGCGACTTCGTCGTTCGCGGGGATGATTTCGTAAACCGTCGGCTCGTCCGGATTCGTGCCGAACTTCGTCGCCAGGCGATTTCCATTCTCGTTTTCTGCGGAAACCGGCGTGGAGACGATAAACTCCTTAGCGGAGGCGAGCGAAGAAAGGGAAAGGGCGACGAGTACAGAAGCGCACAAGGTGTTCATGGCGTTCTAGTAATGGCCGGGACGCTCTAAGTCAACGTTCGGTTCTTCTCTCGCTCTATGGCGGGAGGAAGCGAGGCGGAAGAAAATGAAAAAAGCCCTCCTCGGAAAATCCGAGGAGGGCTTTTAAAAGGGTGTGGATCCGATTACTTGGTTTTTGAACCGGATTTCCGTGCTGCTTTCGCCGCATTCCGTGCTTCCACGTAAGCCGCGACGTTTGCAAGCGTCACGGTGTGGGTGCGGACTTGGCTACCGTCGGCGGCAGTCGTGAATGCGACTGGGTCGATTTGGTAAGCGCAGGAGTGGCGACGCATATTGCGGCGCGAACGACTGATTTTCTTCTTAGGAACTGCCATGATTCTTTACCTCTTCTTACCAGTTACCAGGAAGCTTTCGTCACGCCTGGGATCATCCCCGTCAGCGCCAATTCGCGGAATTTGATCCGGCAAAGGCCGAATTTCCGGAGATAAGCGCGAGGGCGACCGGTGAGGGCGCAGCGATTGCGATAGCGGATTTTCGAAGAGTTGCGAGGAAGCTTTTGGAGCTTCTTCTGGGCGGCAGCACGATCTTCTTCCGAAGCGGTCAAGCTGTAAGCGGTTGCCTTCAGCTCGGTCCGTACCTTGCGGTAACGTTCGGCCATTTCCTTCTTCTTGTTGTTCTGATTTACCTTCGAGAGAGTTGCCATTTCTTTGCTTTCCTTTGCTCGCGTTACTTCTTCGCGTAACGGCGGTTGAACTTCTCGATGCGGCCTGCGGTATCCATGATGCGCTCTTGGCCCGTGAAGAACGGGTGAGACTTCGAGGAGACTTCGACCTTGATCACCGGATATTCTTTGCCTTCGAATTCGATTGTTTCCGACGGGGCCTTGGTAGACCGGGTCAGGAACGTGAATCCGCTGGACATGTCCTTGATGACGACTTCTTTGTATTCAGGATGAATGCTTTGTTTCATGTCTGCACCCTTCCTTATTAGCGGAGCGCCGAGTGACGATCAGAGATCGGCAACAACGCCAGTTGGCGAGCGCGCTTGATTTCGCCTTGGAGCACTCGCTGTTGTTTACGGTTCAAACGGTTCACGCGGGAAGGGACGATGCGTCCGCCTTCGGCGATGAACGGCTTCA
>CAZAKW010000475.1:0-1635 GCA_964485835.1 uncultured Bacteriovoracaceae bacterium | reverse complement strand
CAGGGGTAATTTTTTTTAGAACCTTGAGCGAATGGGCGAACTCTTTTTTAGAGGCGCGGCCATAGACCGCGACCATCTCGTGGGCGCCGCTTCCGGCAAAACCGTGGAGAGCGGGTTCGGTACGAAAAGCTTCGACCATCAAGTCCGCTTTCGCCGTGAAAGAAAGCGGAAGGGCTTCCCAAAGTCGTTGTCCTAAAAATCGAATACGGTCTTTGAGTTCGCGCGAAGCGAGTTCCAATTTGAGATTGGCAAGGAACAGTTTGCGTTCGAAGCGAGGTTCCAGGGTCTCCAGTGTTTTGGCCCAACGGAGGAATACCGCCTCGTTGATCAAGTGTTTGAAGGCGGTGGAAGTTTCGTCGGCGGTGGTTTTAGAGGGGGACACGTTCTGGAGGTAACGCAGTCTGTCGTTTCCTGTAAAGAGCCATTTCGCGGAACTCCGTTTCGTGCGACTTTTTAAGTACGTATGACTCCTCCCGCAACCTCGTATCCTAAAGATAAGATCAAAGTCCTCTTGCTCGAAAACATCCACGCGAATGCGACGACGCTCTTTTCCGGGCAGGGGTTTCAAGTCGAGGCGGTCAAAGGGGCTCTTTCGGAGAAGGAATTGGTCGAGCGCCTGCCGGGCGTGCACATCCTAGGCATTCGAAGCAAAACCCATCTTTCGGATGCCGCACTTGCGGCGGGGAAAAACCTTTTGTCGGTGGGAGCGTTTTGCATCGGCACGAATCAAATCGATTTGACGGCCGCGAATCGGCGCGGGATTCCAGTGTTCAACGCTCCGTTTTCGAATACCCGAAGCGTCGCCGAGCTGATCATCGCGGAAATCATCGTGCTTGCTCGCCAACTCGCGGATCGATCAAAAGAGGTGCACGACGGGGTTTGGAAAAAAATCGCACACCAGTGCTTTGAAGTTCGTGGGAAAACCGTGGGTATCGTCGGTTACGGCCATATCGGAGGCCAGGTCGGCGTATTGGCCGAGAGTCTTGGCATGCGGGTACTGACTTACGATATCTCGCCGAAGCTCTCGCTCGGGAATGCGCGAGCAGTGCACTCGCTGGACGAGCTTTTGGGTCAGGCGGATTTCGTGACGTTGCATGTTCCGGAGACGCCCCAGACGCGGAATTTAATCGGTGCGACCCAGCTTTCGAAGATGAGGCCGGGCGCGTATCTTCTCAACGCCTCTCGCGGAACGGTCGTCGATATTCCGGCTCTCGCGGAGGCGATCCGCTCGGGCCATCTCGGCGGAGCGGCCGTCGACGTGTATCCGGAAGAGCCTTCCGGAAACGAACTGAAATTCGTATCGGAGTTGCAGAAGTTGCCGAATGTGATCCTTTCCCCGCATGTCGGAGGTTCGACGGAGGAAGCTCAAGCGAACATCGGCAAGGAGGTTTCCGGCTCGTTGATTCGGTTTATGAACGAGGGGGCCACGCCGGGAGCGGTGAATTTTCCGAGGATCGATCCGCCCGTCGTTCCGGGTAGCCATCGCATCTTGAACGTTCACCAAAACGTTCCGGGAGTGCTAAAGGACATCAACAAAATCGTGTCCGATTTGAATGCCAATATTCGCGGGCAGGTCCTCGCGACCGATCCCGAGATCGGCTATCTCATTGTCGATCTCGATCAGGACGTATCCCG
>CAZAKW010000474.1:0-1642 GCA_964485835.1 uncultured Bacteriovoracaceae bacterium | reverse complement strand
CCTCCGGTGAGGATGGTGAAACCCGCACGGCCAAGGCGATGGGTTAGCTGTCGGGTCACTTCGTAGCTTGCATGGTCGACCGGGATCCGTGCCGAGCCAAAGACGCTGACCATTGGATAAACATGTCCAAAGAAATGGAAGCCCCGCAGAAGTTCCCAGAAGACGCGAAAGAGGCGGACAAAATCGAGGGAGACCGCCCGCACTAGGGAGTTCGGATAGGGGCGAGGGGGCTTCAACGGGAGAGGGCGATCCATAGGTTTCGATATAGGTCGTTCGTCACGAAAGAAATAGTGGAATCTGCCAGAGGGTTGGCGGCAACCCAATGGCGATCCACGGGATGGGTCGATTCGGCGTCAGCTTGTTTTGACCTATAGGATTCGGTGTCCTATCCTAAATAGATTCGGGTCCTTTCAAACCCTGCCCTTACTCGGGTCGATCCGAGACTCTTTTTATCAAGCTAGAATCCCGCAACTCCTCAGGAGGAATGTCAAGGAATGACATACGCTCTACGTCGCACATCTTGGGTAAATTTCGCGGTCATGACCGTCTTCGGAGCAACGCCTTCGTTCGCAGGAAGTCAGATCCGGGAAATCGAACGCGAAATTTTAGACGCCCATATCCAGATTGAGGAGTCCGCAGATACGAGCGAACCTCCGCTTCGAAAGCCACCCCGTCCGGCGCGCCCGGCGCGCATTCCGGTGGAAATCAATAAGAACGTCGACAAATGGATTCATTATTTTACCGTCCAGGACCGCGAGCGATTCCATCGTTTTTTGAAACGCGGTTACGCGTACAAACCGCTGGTCCAAGAAATTCTCCAGAAAAACGGGGTTCCGCGCGAATTGTATTATCTCGCGATGATCGAAAGCGGTTATGTCGCGCACGCGACTTCGCGCGCGAGCGCCGTGGGTATCTGGCAATTCATGCGCCCCACCGCGCGCGATTTCGGTTTGCGCCAAAGCCGCGAACTCGACGAGCGGCGCGACGTCGTGCGCGCGACCGAAGCGGCGGCGAAATTTTTGGGGCGGTTGCATCGGAAATTTCAATCCTGGAACCTCGCCTTGGCGGCTTATAATGCCGGAGAAGGGCGAATCGCGGGAGCGGTTCGACGGGGACGAAGCCGGAACTTTTGGCACCTCGTGGAACAAAGAAAACTACCGCCGGAGACTCGCAACTACGTGCCGAAGTTTTTCGCGGCGCTGATCATCGGAAAAAATCCGGCTCGTTACGGATTCCACGATCTGGACGTTCCGCTCTTCCCCGAGGTGATCGGATTGTCGGTACCTGGAGGCATCGGACTTTCGACGATTGCGGGCGAAGCGGGAGTTTCTGCGCCCATGCTTCGGAATTTGAATCCCCAGCTTTTGCGGGGAACCACTCCGAGCCATTTCCGTAAATACCAAGTCTGGGTGCCGAAAACACTATCTGGGCGTCTTGCTCTGATCGAGAGGCGGCTCGCGGATCGGAAGGGGCGATTTACGCGAGTGATCGCTTCGTCCTCCGCGAGCGCGTTGCGATTCCACCGGGTGCGGGCTGGGGAAAATCTAACGATCATCGCGCGTCGCTATGGGCTAGAGGTCGCCGGCTTGAAGCGGCTGAACGGGCTTCGCACGAATCGCCTTTTGAAGGGGCAACGGCTGAA
>CAZAKW010000473.1:0-1642 GCA_964485835.1 uncultured Bacteriovoracaceae bacterium | reverse complement strand
TATTGGGATAAACGATAGCCGTGGTTATGTACTTGGATTCTTTAGACATTTAGGTGCACCCGCCCTCGTTCGGACGGCGCCCTAAGTTGTTAGGGTCCTCAGGTAAACCGCCCTCTAAACCGATAGATAGAAGAACGTCAGGGAGCATAAAATGCAAGGTTCAAAACCCTTTACGATCGGATTCGTCACCGATCCGTGCCTATCGCGTGAAAAAACGCAGATTGCCCTGCGCGCATTGAACTCGCTCCGTAACTTCGCGGAGATTCGTTATTATCCGGGAACGCTCAGCGAGGAAGAACTTGTGGAGCGGATGAAACGCGAAACGCTCGATCTTCTGATGGTCCCCTGGCATGCCTCTCTGCACTACCAAAAACTCGAAGCGCAATTCGGCCTCACCCGGATTCACGGCCCGACAATGGTCGGATATTTCGCCGAAGACGTTCCTCCAGCAGAACTCCAGGAAGAAGATCACCACTTCCGAGCGATCCTGATCGATCTCAACCGCCTCGCCACCGCCGAAGCTTCCACTATTTTGCGCTCGCTCCTACGCGATTCAACGCGCTGGGGGTTACGTCCGCTTCTCCAACCGGCGACCTCGCTTCATTTCGAATCCTGGAGCGCCCAAGTCGGCCTGGGCTTTCGAATCGACACGGTTTTGAGCCTTTCGGAGATCGCGAACTCCCACTGGAATAAACGCGCGAACTCAATCCGCGTCTTGATCTCGGCGCTTTGGAGCGTGATTTTCGACAACGGACCTGGAAAAGCCGATCGCCAGCGAAGCGGCGCGGATCGCACGGCCCGCGCTTACTTCGAAGTCGGCGTCGACGCGCACGCCCTAGGTTTTCGCCTCTGTTATTCCGAACCGGGATGGAAAGTAAAAGACGTGCTCCACCAATTTTGGCCGGGCGCCCTCACCCCCTCCGCCGCGGGACAAATCGTTTTCCATTACTCCGACTTTCTCCGCGTGCACGTAGATCCCGATTCAAGCGAGATTGAAATCGTCTCCGCCCTCTTCCCAAGTGGTCCCGCCGAACGTTCGACCGAGCATTTGCGCACGCTTTGGATCGAACCGCTTTCGTCGATGACCCGTCTGGAGCGTTTCACCGAATCTCCGGAAACGCAGGAGCACTACCACAAGCCGCTCGTGACCCATCACGCGCTGATCGGGAACGCCGCCGAGAAAATCGACGAACTTCGCAAACAGCTCGAAGAACGAGATCAACAAGTCGAGGACCTGCGTTCGCGTGGCTCGGCTAAAGAAAATGTTTTCATCTACCCTTCCGGGCTCGACGGCGAACAGCTGATCGATTTGGTGAACCGTCGGCTGACTGAAATCAAAGCGAAGATGAAGGGTTTACAAAGCCAGTTCCAAGCTCTACGGCAGGACCGCGACGAGGAGCTGAAAGAAGCCGGTAAACTCATGAAGGAAATTCGCGAGCTGCAGGCCCAACAAAAGTCCTGGATCGCGCGATTGACGGAAATCGTCGACGCCTTCCACCAGAAGCTCGCGGAAGCGGCCGAGGAACGATCGGCGGCAATCGCGGCGACCGAACCGACGCCCGAGCTGAGCGAGGAAGAGACCGCGCTTGCGGTCACCGGCACCCAGACGCGGGAAGTGAAAACCAGGCGTCCCTTTCGAAAA
>CAZAKW010000472.1:0-1655 GCA_964485835.1 uncultured Bacteriovoracaceae bacterium | reverse complement strand
TCAAACTGGCGTGGAGATTGAACTCTCTTTCTGTATTCCAAGGGGCCGCGCCGGTAATGGCGTCGTGCTCCGCATTCAATCCACGGAGAATTTATGAATAAAGCCCATCTGCCTAAATTACGCGATATCCAGGGTGCCATTCTTGCCCCGGCGATCCTTTATATGATCGGCGTGCCGTTCACGGTCGTCCTCGTGCTTTGGTTCTTTTTTTTCCGCGGATAGCCCTCGGCGACGAGACCGTGGAATTGCACTAATTCGGCGCCCGCGCTAACCTCGCGGTATGTCTGAAATTCTTCTGGTCGCGAACCGCTCGGAAATAGCGTGCAGGATCTTCCAAACCGCGCGTGAAATGGGAATACGGACGGTCGCGATTTTCGCGCCCGGAGACGAAGAAGCTCGCCATCTCACTTACGCTGATCAGGCGATCGCGGTTTCCAGTTATCTTGACGTCGACGCCGTTATCGGGGCTGCACGACAAGCCGGGGCGACTCTCGTCCACCCGGGTTACGGGTTTCTTTCCGAGCGTCCCCACTTCGCTCGCGCGGTTGAAAAAGCGGGCATCGCTTTCGTAGGTCCGACCGCGGAAACGATGGAATCGATGGGCGGTAAGATCGATGCCAAAGAGATTGCGGAGCGCGCTGGCGTGCCGACGCTTCCTTGGGCTAAGGTCAAACCCGGCGAAGATCTTCGCGCCGTTGCGAAGAAAATCGGTTTTCCATTGCTCTTGAAAGCCGCGGCGGGAGGCGGTGGTAAAGGCATGCGCCGAGTGGATCGCCTAGAAGAGGTCGAAAGCGCGGCCGAAAGCGCCTCGGCCGAAGCGGTCGCTGCGTTTGGCGATGGCACCTTGTTTTTGGAACGGTTACTCGTCGAGCCTCGCCATATCGAAGTGCAAGTCTTCGGCGACGGTAAAGGGGGAGGCGTCCATCTCTACGAGCGCGAGTGTTCGTTGCAACGAAGACATCAAAAAGTCTGGGAAGAGGCGACCGCTCCGAATCTTGCTGACGAAACGCGCACCGGATTATTTCAAGCGTCGATGAATCTCGTGCGGGAGACCCACTATCGATCCGCCGGGACGCTCGAGTTTCTCGTGGATGCGTCGGGCAGTTTCTATTTTCTGGAGATGAATACCCGCCTGCAGGTGGAGCATCCCGTGACGGAACTCGTGACCGGAACCGACCTCGTGCACGCGCAGCTTGCGCTGGCGATGGATCCCACGCATTTTCCGTTTTCGAGTTCGGAGACCGTCGGTAAACCGCGTGGCCACGCGATCGAGGTCCGCCTCTATGCCGAAGATCCGTCGCAGGGATTCATGCCGACTCCGGGCCGAGTGGAAAAACTGCGGTGGCCGACCGGCACGGGCATCCGGGTGGAAAGCGGAATCGAAGAAGGCCAAACGATCGGCGTCGGTTTCGATTCGATGCTCGGAAAGTTGATCGTGCACGCGCCGACCCGCGCGCAGGCCGTCGCGAGGATGCGTTTCGCTTTGGACGAAACGGTGATTTTAGGAATGGGAACGAACCAAAGTTATTTGCGGGCCCTAGCCGACCCTCCGGACGTGATCGAGGGCCGGGTCCACACCGGAACGCTTGGAAATGCTTTCGCGGATTTCGCGCCAGAACCTACCGGATTCGACTTCGAGCTGATCGCAGCAGCGC
>CAZAKW010000471.1:0-1674 GCA_964485835.1 uncultured Bacteriovoracaceae bacterium | reverse complement strand
GAGGGGACCGCATTCCGGGGTCGCGTTACGTTTCAGGCCGCGGTGCCGCGCTGGGTGATGCCTACATTGGATTTGCGGATACGATTGCGGATTCCCTTTTCTACAATCCGGCCGGACTGGGGAAGGTTAAGGAACTGACCTTGGAGCCGCTGAATCTTCAGTTGCAGACGAATTCGGGGTTGGCTTCGGGATTCGGCACGGGGGTGGTCGATTTTCAGTCTTTGGAAGGCTACGAAAAAGAACTCGTCGGAAACCCAAGGACGCCTCACGGGGCCGGATATGCGCTTTTGCCGGCGTTTGGTTTTCGCGGATTCGGGGCCGGACTGCTTTACCAATCGCGCCAGATCGCAGAGTACGACGGGACTAATCTTCGGTATCGGACCGTTCGTCAGGTGATTCCCTCCGTAGGCTTTGGGCTTCGTCTGGCATCAGGGGTGCTTCGTCTCGGATATTCTCTTCAGTGGGTCAATCAAGTCTCGGGCGATCGCACGGTCGCCTCCGGAACGCGTCCGTTGGGGTGGAACGAAGGCATGTCGGAAGGCCAGGGGTTTTCCCATACCTTGGGTTTGGCGTTGACCCTTCCTTACGTCTACAATCCGAGCATCAATCTCGTCGCGCGCAATCTCGCGGGAATGCGCTTTCGAGGCAAGCCGCTGATGCTCTCGGCGAGCAATCCCGCTGGCGGCATCGCACCCGAAAAGACGTCGATTGACGCTTCGGTGGGATGGATCACCAAACTATCGCCCGGTTGGATGGTAGCGACCCAGTTCGCTTATCGAGATGCGCTTGACGTATCCGATACCCGGGCGCTCTCCCACGCCGCGATCGGATTTGAATTCACCGCTTTGGAACAGCTTTTTCTTCGGGTGGGTTTTGGAAGTGGTTTTCCGAGCGCGGGTATCGGCGTGCGTACGTCGCGCGCCGAGGCAAATTTCGCATGGTACAGCGAAGACTTAGGGGATGGTCAGACGGCGGGACGGGATGTACGCTATTTGTTTCAACTGATTTTTCGCGCTTTTTGAGGGATGAACTCTATGACGAATAAGACGCTCGAATCGCAACCCACTTCCCCGGCCGCATCGGTTTCCCCGCATTTAATCACCGTCGTGGCCAATGGAGTTTCCGAGGAGACGCGGTGGGTTTCTGCGTTGCAGGCCAATTTAGGTGAGAGCGCGAAGGCCTACGATTGGAGCATCGCCGAAGGACGGC
The DNA here is from genome assembly GCA_964485835.1 of uncultured Bacteriovoracaceae bacterium. GTDB lineage: Bacteria > Bdellovibrionota > UBA1018 > UBA1018 > UBA1018 > JACMQW01. The sequence goes on along the minus strand of CAZAKW010000471.1, from coordinate 465 downwards.
CTTTGGAAGATTGGGGCGCCATCGTGTTCGTCGACGGAAACCATCCCCGGCTCGGCCGTGTCCTCGCGGAGATCGATCGCCATAGCCGAAGCGTTTTTCTCATCTGGACGGACGAGTCTCGCGATTGGGAGTGGGGGACGGAGCTGTCGGAAAAAGTCGACGATCTTGTCGTTTATCCTTTTCGAAAAACGGAACTCACCAGCAAATTCCGTCTCCATCAACACCTGCGCCTTTGGAGCGAAGTCGGAGAACTCCATCGATCGTTCGACGAACTTCTCCATGGGCTCGACGAGGATGTGAAATTAGCGGAGCGTTTGCAAAAGGCCCGTCTTCCGAATCGGTATCCGGCCGTCCGCGGCTTGAAAATTCGGTCCCGGTTTTTGGCTGGCCTAAAAGGCGGCGACCATTTCGATCTCGCCGAATCCAAGGATCAGTCCCGGATTTCCATTCTGCTCTCGGATTCTT
>CAZAKW010000470.1:0-1678 GCA_964485835.1 uncultured Bacteriovoracaceae bacterium | reverse complement strand
AGCAAAAAGGAGGGCGAAATAGGATTGACGGGGAAGATTCACTCCCCTCACTCTAGCGGAATCTATGGTCACGCAAAAGAGCTTAACCGAATGGGAAAAAATCTTTGAAGCCAAGGTGCGCGACGCGGCGGCCCGGGATGCGGCGCTTTTGGTGGCTTCTGGCCGACCGGGAGCCGATCCGGCGCACGACCATGCGCATTTTCTTCGGGTGGTAACGACCGCGAAGCGGCTCGCGCTGTCAGAAGGGGCAAAGCTTGAGGTCGTGGTTCCGGCTGCCTGGCTGCACGATCTTGTGAATGTTCCCAAGAACGACCCCCGCCGTTCCCAGGCGTCGCGACTCTCGGGAGAAGAAGCGACGGTTTTTCTCCGCGATCAGGGTTACCCCGAAGTGTATCTCGAAGAAATCCGCCACGCGATCGAGGCCCACAGTTATTCGGCCCGGATCGAGGCGAAGACGCTCGAAGCCTCGATCGTCCAGGACGCCGATCGCTTGGACGGACTGGGCGCCATCGGAATCGCGCGTGTATTTTCTGTCGGTGGATTGCTCGGTCGTCGCATCTACGAACCGAACGATCCATTCGCCGCCACCGGTAGACCGTTTGACGATCTAGAAAATACGGTCGATCATTTCTTTGTGAAGTTATTTCAAACCGTCGAAACCTTGATGACCCGCGCGGGCCGGGAAGAAGGCCGGCGGAGAGCCGAATGCATGAGGGGTTATTTGCGGGAGCTTGCGCGCGAGCTTTGCAAAGAACTTCCCGAGATTTCCGCTCACGAAAGGAGTCCAGTATGAAACGTATCTTCAAGTCTCTGCCTCGGTTGGCCGCAATCTTTGGTATTTCAGTGATGGTTGTCTTAGTTTCCGTGTCGAGCGCATTTGCTTGGAGCGGAAATTTCGAGTGCCTTTCTAACGATGCAAAAAAAGCGAAACTAACCGTCGCGTTCCTGGATAGCGACGTCGTCCGGACCTCCGAGGTCCCCGTCGCGCCCGAGCGGTATTACCGGGTTACCGATAGCGCGGAAGAGTTATTGGAGGCAGCCATCTTAGGCCATAAGTCGGGCGAAGCGGGACGGATCGTGCCGGTACCGAACGGGACGATGAGTTTGACGATGACGAAGCTTGACGAAAACACCATTACGGCTTCGGTCCAGGTCGGAAAAAAGGCACGGACTTTTTCGTGCAGCGTTCGTAAATGAGGAAGACCATGGAAAACAAAAAGTTCGTTGGCGGTTTGATGTGTGCTCTTGCGGTGTCAGCTTTACTCGTTTCGTTTTCCGCAGCGGCGGACGGCCCGTGCGCGAAAATCAGAGTGGCTTGCCAGGCGGGCGGAAAGAATCCTCCGATGGCGTGTGTGCGTACGATCGTCGACGGGGGAAAAGTCCCAGGCGTCGTGGTCGACGCCTCGACGGTCGCTGCCTGCAAGGAAAAGAAAGACAAGCGGGGGGCTCGGAAAGCGGCTCGGGATGCGAAAGAGGCAGCACAGGGCCAGTAGGGGTCGGTTACTTTGCTCAAACTTAGCTATAGTTTCAGATAGTTACAGGCTTCAGCGATCTTCGGGGTCGACGGAATTTACCCTTGTGAGGGGGTCGGGTTTCGAGTAATTAAAGCTTTCTCGAAAAAGTGGACCCGTAGCTCAGTTGGATTAGAGCGTCGCACTACGGATGCGAAGGTCAGAGG
>CAZAKW010000469.1:0-1692 GCA_964485835.1 uncultured Bacteriovoracaceae bacterium | reverse complement strand
TGCGTATTCCAGCTCCCCATCGCGAGCGCGTACCAGATTTCGGCGACGGAGGTTGAGATCGTGATTCGGCGGATTTCGGAGGGGGCGGTCGTTGCGCCGAAGGTCTTTTGAGCCTCTTTAAGGGCGATGCGAATCGGGTTGCGATGTTCGGTGCTTCGCAGGGCGTAGGGGAAAAAGGCCATTCCGATCGCAGTGGCTACGCATAGGCTAAGGACGCCTTTTTGAATTCCGCCCCGGTACTTTTCAAGCGACGCGGGTAGGGCGTAAGCGACAACGATTGCGGCAAAAGGGTAAGTCGCTACGTGGTATTGCTCAAGAAAGGAGCCGGCCATGAAAAAGCCACCGATGAAAAAGAGAGCTCCGAGTAAAGGCGGGAGCATCGGGTGGTCCCATTTCCGATTGAGAACTTCGCGCGCGACCTTCCAGGCGCCCCAGACGAAAAAGGGAAGCCAGGGCCAGTAGACTTTAAAGAGGTTTCGGATCGGGGCGAGGTGTTCGTGGAGAGAGTGGTTTCCGAGGCGGCCGGCAACGTGTTCGGCGTAGTATCGCTCTACGTAGTAGACGCCGCCGCCTAAGCTAACCCAAAGGCCTAAGGGAACCACGACGCCCACGAGGAAGAGCGGCGATTTTTGTCGAAGGACAAGGAGAGAGAGAACTAGCGGGGCGAACGCGAACACGCCTTTAGAAAGGAAGGCCGCCGCCACGCAAACACCCGACACGAGTAGGAGCCAGGGCTTTCGGACCTGCGATTCGGCGGCGACGACGGCGGCGTAAACCGCCGCGACCGAAAACATCGCTAAGAAGGGGTCCAGCATGAATCCCTTCGAGTACTTCGCGTATCGAGTCGAGGTTAGAAGAACAAGCGTCGCTAAAAATGCGAACCAATCCCCGCGGATACGGCGCGCCCAGAGGTAAACAAGAATTGCTCCGGCTCCGGCGACTAAGGAGGGAAGCAGCTTCAAGACCCAGTCCGCTCGCGCGGCCGCAGGCCCGGCGATCCATTCGACCATTTGCATCGTTCCGGCCATCATCCAGATCGCTAGAGGTGGGTGCTGGAAGAAGTTTTCATAGGCTTGATCCGCGTAATGGAGAACCGCCCAGTCTCCGGTCACGAGGATGTTCTTTGCCACTGCGCCATAGGTCATCGAGTCCATGCCGGGGCGGTAGGTTTGGAGGTCGGACCAGAAGAACAGGATATAGATGAATACAAGCAAAAATAAGTTTCTAAATATATCGTGCTTCATTTGATCGGAAGTCGGAAATAACCACGAAGGACATCCGTGAACTCCTCAGCATTCCAATCGCGAACTGTAAAGCGCGGGACAGCTACGCGATTGAAGCCCGGTTTCACGGTTCCCGGAAAATTGGCGAAAGCAAAACGAAATCCAGCTTTTTTCGCCAGATTTTTTGAAGTCCGATTAAAATCTAAATACGAACCGAATGGATAAGAAAATAAATCTACGTCTTCCCCCAGAATGCGTTCGAGTTCGATACGAGACTCGATAATTTCTTTTTTTTGGTCCTCGCCGTTTAGGCTCCGAAGACAGGGATGATTGAGAGTGTGGGCCCCGATTTTACATCCGGGTGAAGCGGCTAGTTTTTTAAGCTCTGATTCGGAGAGCGAGGCATGGGACTTCGCCAGCTCTGAAGGGATGATGCCTGTTTGGTTTCGGATTTGTTCGAGGACTTCCG
>CAZAKW010000468.1:0-1693 GCA_964485835.1 uncultured Bacteriovoracaceae bacterium | reverse complement strand
ACTGCCGGAGCAAATCAATTCGCTTGGCTTGATAACGAGACGCTCTTGATCAGTACTTACAACGGCCTTATCCTTCGGCTGACGTTGGATCCGCCGTAAATGGCCACAAGCGGTCCCACGACGTCGACGCCAATCGAAACCCCCATCGTTTCAAAGTCGCCTCCGGACTCGAATCTACTTCTGCGAAGTCGCGATCGCGAATTTCTCCGCGCCCGCTTTCCGCGCCGTATCCATCACTTCGATCGCCGAGCCTAAGAACGACTGCCGGTCCCCTTCCAAAATCACAAGCCGCGAGCTCGTCATCCCAAACGCCTTTTTCAAAGATGCCTCGAGCGAACCGAAATCGTTTGCGCCAATCGACTGGCCGTTCACCATCATCTTACCCGCGGGCAAAAGAGTCACGACGACGCCCTCCGGCTGGGTCGTCGAAGTCTGGGGCGAGGCTTGAGGCAGGTTCACGTCGACGCCGGTGTTTGACATGACGGAGGACGTGACCATGAAGATAATCAAAAGCACGAGAAAGATATCGGTAAGCGGCGTGATGTTAATCTCGGCGTTGATCTCGGCTTCTTCGCTTTCCGGGCCTCCACCACTGCCCCCGAGTCGAATCGCCATCGTCTATTCTTTCGCCACCGTCGAGGCGGGCGGACGGGACGCGGAAAGGATTTCGGCGAACTCCTCCGTCTGGATACGGATTAAAAGAACGAAAGCGGCCCAGCGGTTTTGGAAAGCGTTGAACGCGATTACGGCGACGACAGCGACGACGATTCCGGCCGCGGTTGCGATCAGTGCTTCGGAAATTCCCGCGGCGACGACCGTAAATCCACCGGCACCCTGGCGGGCCATCTCGCCAAAGGCCCCAAGAATTCCGATGACGGTGCCAGCAAGCCCAATAAAGGGCGCGGCGCTTGCGATCGTCCCAAGCATCCAGAGATTCTTACGAAGTTCCTGATTTAAGATCTGGCGGCGACGTTCGACGGCTTCTATCCAATGTTCGCGAAGACGCTGATCTTTAGCGCCGAGCCGATCCATCGCGGTTTGTAAAAGCTCGGCGGTTGGTAATCCGTCGTGCTCGGCACAAAGTTTTTTGACCTCGTCCCACTCCTGACGAAGCAGTCCGTTCATCGCTTGAAGATGAAACGAGCGCAGTTCTCGGCTGAGGGTGCGAAAGCGCCAAATGCGCTCGAGAATCACGGCCCATCCAATGAGAGAACAGAGAACCAGCGGGACCATCGTCGCCCCGCCGTGCTGAATCAGCTGCCAAAAAGTCGCGCCTTGGGCGCCCGCTCCCGTTCCGAACATCGTGGTTGCACGATAGGGCCTCCCCTCCTACGATGTCAAACAAACCCATGCTGGTATCGACTCGTTCAAGCATCCGCCTTCTCTTATCCGCCTTGGCCCTGTCCGGAATTTTTTCCGGCGTTTTCGGCTGCACTCGCCCGCCCAAGCTCGCCCCCCTGCCGGTCGGCAGCACGCTTAGCCACGCACTCGCTCTGCCGAACCCAGGTCGAGCCCAGACGATCGAAATTTCGGCGCGGCTACCCGGCTCAACCCCGTGGCAAGGAAAACTCACTAAAAACGAGAGCGGCCAGTGGAAGGTCGCCGGCCCGGGGATCGAGGACCAAGCGGACCAGGCGATCGTCGACCACTTTCTCGAATCGCTCTCTACTTTACAAATCGAGGAAGAGCTTGG
>CAZAKW010000467.1:0-1702 GCA_964485835.1 uncultured Bacteriovoracaceae bacterium | reverse complement strand
GCGGCAATCGAACTCCGCGTCGCATTGAAAATGAATAGCCCGGCGCGACCCGAACCTTCTTCAAGCCCTCGCTTCAAGCACACCAAATCAATCCGCGGATCGTTCACTCCCATTTCCGGAGTCGCGTGCGCAAGCGAAAGCATCGATGCGACGAAGCGTTTCCAGTCGGAGGCTTGGGACGTGGGCTCGAAGAGCACAACCTTTCCTTCGCCCGATCCGTGCACGAAGTACCGCGTGCCGAGGTTCATGTCGATTTTCGGTTGGCCTCGGAACGCGAGTTCCAAGTCGGCTTTCACGGCCGCCGTCATCGGCTGGGTCTTCGAGAAAACTAGCACGCGACCCGCTTCCGTCCAAAGCGCAAGCTTTCTCCAAATCTCTTGGGTCAAAAGCACGTTCGGTTCCACGAAAAGAATTTTCGCTTCCTGTTCCCACGCGGCCGCCTCCGGCGAAGCGATCAACCGTGCTTGCGTATCTAGTGTCAAACGGAGTTCCGGCCAGAAAAGCGACGCGTTCGTCGAACTTTTCGGATCCGTTCCGGTCTTCCCATCGCTCCAGAGATGGCCCGTCAAGCAAAACGCTTTGGTTTCCAGCTCCAACTCTTTCGCGAGCAAAGTTTCCGCGAAAAGTTCGGCGCGTTTTCGAAACGCGTTCGAAAGCGAGTACCACTCTTGTTCGTCCAAGACGACGCCGCCGCCACGCCCGCCAAGCAAAAGCAGGGACTTCAAAATCAAAAACTGTTTCTCGGAGTCGGTCAGGCGGGTGAACGGTCCGAATCCCGTCCAATGCACGAGCGGCGCCGTCCGCGCTTCCCCGACCATGCTCTGGCGAGTGGCCGCTTCCGAAATCATCCGGTCGAGCGCCGGAAAATCCGCCATTCCCCGCGTCGCCATTTGAAAAACATTCGAGTAAGTCAGGCTTGGGTCGGCTTCCGGAGTGAAAAGTTCGACTTGGGCGAGATCGACTCCCAGCGACCGTTTTCGGAAAAACCGAGCCTGGCGAATTCGAAAGTGTTCCTCGGCATGGTTCTGGAAACGAGCGCGTAACAACGGCTCGAATTCCCGCGACCGAAGTTTTTCTTTGAGAGAAAAGAATTCGCGCAGGTTCGCATACTGTTCGAGCTCCACGCGGTAGGCGAGCTCCGCCGAATTCGAACGGTCACCGTTCTGGCCCCGAAACGCCGAGAGCTGCGACCCGGACGCCGGGCGATAGTACTTGAAAAAACTTCCCGTCAGTACGATCTGCAGCGAAGAAAGGAGCTCCGGCTGCGATTTCGCCATCTCTCCGATCGTCCCGTCCAATTTCGCTAAAAACGCGTGGTAGCGGGTGGCGAATTCCTTGGCATGAAGGCTCGGCAACGCGAAAATCCGCGGAGGCATGACAACCGTCGCCGGTTGCTCGTCTCGGTTTCGCGCTTGAAGCTCGACATTCCGAGCCAAGTCCTTCGGAACGCCTCCGTAGACGGCATGCACGCCCACTTCGGGGGAAACAATCAAAGTTGCCGTCATTTTTCGGTCGGCGATCATCTGGAGGTATTTCGCTAAAGTATGGGAAATATCGCTCTCGGCGGTCTGCCACGGAACGAAGCTTGCGACGTGGGTCACGCCTTGCCGCAACAGAAGGTTTAACTTCACGGCAAGACGCGCTGGCTTCAACTCCCAATAGTTGACCAGAATCTGTAGGGGATAAATCGCTGTTTTCCCGG
>CAZAKW010000466.1:0-1707 GCA_964485835.1 uncultured Bacteriovoracaceae bacterium | reverse complement strand
GATCGCGCCCCCGTGGTCTCGTTTGAATGCCCGCATTCGAGGACGAAGGGAGGCGCGTTCCATCACACGGCGCCAGTAAGGCAACTCGTGCATCGGACGCATCGCCAGCCAGAAACCCCAGTCGAAAAACTTCCGTTCTTCGTAGGCGACGCGCCCCAAGTATTCGGGGCGGTAGTCGACCACGCGCGACTGGAGAATCAAGTCGTGGGCACGACCCACGATATTGAGCGGGTCGAGCTGGAGCTGTTCCAAGTCGTTGATCGCCTGTACGACCCCATTCCCTCCGAGGTACCGCCGCCCGGGCCAGAGCCCCTGCCTTCCCAGGATAAATCGCCGTGCGTGATAAAGATCGATTTCCATTCTTTATATTTAGCAGACGGGAAGCCACCGGAGGGAAATCTCGGGGCAAAGAAGCCATCCGCCGACCTTCTTCACGACCACGCCGCTACTCATACCTTAGCGCATCGATAGGATGCAGCTGGGACGCTTTTCGCGCGGGATAAACCCCAAAAACCACTCCGATCAGACCGGAACAGAAAAACGCCAGCAGCACCGAACCCAAAGAAACGGATGTCGACCACCCCGTCACGGCGCCAATCGCGATCGTAATCGTCCACCCGAGTAAAATCCCCAGCAGACCGCCGAAAAAACTCACGACGACCGATTCAGCGAGAAATTGAAAGAGGACGTCCGCGCGCTTCGCGCCAATCGCCTTGCGCAGTCCGATCTCCTTTGTTCGTTCGGTTACGGACACCAACATGATGTTCATGATTCCGATACCGCCGACGAGAAGCGAAATGCCCGCGATGGCGGCTAAAAGGTTCGACATCGTCCGACTGCTCGAGCTCAAGGCTTCCTGGACGTCGGCCATATTTCGGATTTGAAACGGATCCACTTCCTGCGAAACGGGAACCCGCTTCCGGTCTCGCATCAGCGTAAATGCCGCGTCCTGTACGAACTCGACCTCGTCTGCCGACCTCGCCTCAAGTTCGATCGTATCCACGTAGAGCTTTCCCAAAAGACGGTACATCGCGGTCGTAATCGGAATGACGATCACATCGTCTTGATCTCGCCATCCCGTGGCGCCTTTCGGAGGGAGAATGCCCACGACTTGGAACGGAACCTTGTTCAGTTTGATCATCTCGCCGATGGGGCTGCGATCGCCGAAAATTTCCCGCTGAATCGTCGCTCCGATCACCGCCACACGAGCCCGCGCACGCACTTCTCTTTCCGCAAAAAATCGCCCGATTCCAGGATCGAGCCGATGCATGGGCGCGTACGAAGGCCCCGTACCGAGCAGCTGCGTGCTCCAGTTCTTGTTCTCAAACGTCATCTGGACACGTCCCGAAACGGTTGGTGTCACTCGGGAGATCTGGGGTATGCCCGATTGCAACGCCGGCGCGTCCTCGATTGATAATCGAGTCGTCGCCCCGGCCTCCTGGGAGACTCCACCCACGCGAACCGCGCCGGCGCGAAGCACGAGAAGATTCGAACCTAGCGAGGAAAGTTGCGCCTCGATTGCTTCTTGAGCACCTCGTCCTAGCGCCAGCATCGCGACGACCGATGCCACGCCGATGAGGATTCCCAGCATCGAAAGCGCCGTGCGGACCTTGTTCGCCGCTAACGTTCGCGTTCCCTGGCGCAAATGCGCGAATAGTCCCGTGAGAAAATGCCCGGGCTTCGTACTTTCCTGCACCTCGGAAGCGG
>CAZAKW010000465.1:0-1724 GCA_964485835.1 uncultured Bacteriovoracaceae bacterium | reverse complement strand
TTCGGGTCACGCGCTCATCGAGTCCCTGAAATTCATCGCAAAATAGGTGATTTCATTTCGGCCAATGAAACGCGTCGGCCATCTCGATCCATCTCGTAAGGCATCAAGCGTTGGAAAGAGGCTTTCCGCTGTCTAGTTTCTGGTCACCCGTCGAATAGAAGCGCGACAGGCCGAAAATGACCCAGGATTAAGTCTTTATATATCAATAAGTTAGATGGATTTTGGTTTGGCACCCTCATTGCTTTATCCACTGTGAGGACCTGCAGTGGATGAGTCAGGTCAAACCGTGTGTGCCGCTCTTCCGAGTGGTTTTTGAGAGGTAGAAGTATGAAATCCCGAATTTTGTTTGTTCTGTCCCTGGCTGTTTTCTTCAATCCGCTTTCCGCGATGTCCATCGAGATGTCGGGCCGAGACCATGGTTCGAAAGTGCTTTGCACGAAAGCGATCGATAAGCGTTTTGAATCCCCCCTATCGGCAGACCGCCCTGTCCCAGGCTTCTCAGTTTCCAAAGATGCCGCCGCGGCAATTTCGGCCAAGGGCATAACCCTCAAGTCTGCGAGCGGGAATTAAACGCCTACGCCCCTTTATCCTCAAAAACCAAAGGGCACACCGCGGAATCGTGGTGGGCCCTTTCGTTTTCGTGCGCCAGGCATGGCGCTGCCTATATCGATGGACTCCGTTAACCAGCGTCGTCGGCCCGGTCAATCACCGACTGGAGCTGCTCGCGATCTTCTGCCGGAATCTTCCCGTCCTTGGGCATCGACTTTTCTTTGCGAATGCCGACTTTCCCCACGGCCTCTTTCGCGTCGTCAAGCAACGTGCGTGATTTCTTCTTGATCGTGCGAATTGGCCCCGAGCGGTCCGCGCTCGAAAGGGAAGAGCGCACGGTATCGCTCACGCTTTTTCCCTCCCACGTGACGTAGTGGGACGCCACGAGTACGAGGGCAGTGAAAATCGCGGCCTTAAAGCACCATCCCAATAGCTTGAACATGGTCGATCTCCCGAAAGTCTAAACGGCTTCGGAATGGGCGGTTTGATCGCCCTGCGAAGCTCGCGATAGGACGTTGCTCACGTCTTCTGAATGAAACGGCTTTTGAATGTAATCTTTGGCGCCCGCATTGATCGCTTCCATCACGAGGTGGATCTGGTCCATGGCGGAAATCATCACGACGACCGCGTTCTTATCCTGCTTCAAGATCTGCTTGGTCGCTTCGATGCCTCCGAGGTTCGGCATCACCACGTCCATGGTCACGAGAGCGGGTCTTAGCGCGCGCCACTTCTCGATGGCCTCGTTCCCGTCGGCCGCTTCCCCAACAACGGTGTAACCCGCATCCGTGAGGATATCGGCGAGGGTTTTTCGGACAAAGGCGACGTCGTCGACGATCAATACGGTCTTGGTCATATCTCTTCTCAGTTTACCCTGTCCCAAAGCCGGGGAAAGGGGAGGAATTTACCTACCGGGATTCCGTGCGGGCTTGTAAAACTTCCACCAACACGTTCTGAATTTGACGTTCGCTCGCCTTGCGCACGACGAACCGGAGTGATCCCGCCGGAGTATCGAAGTAGAGTTCGTCCCCCGCTTCGGGGATCTTGGCGAACTGCTGGAGAAGGAATCCGCTGACCGTCTCGTAGTCGCCTTCGGGCAGCTCTAAGTGGAGCCTTTCGTTGATCGCCGTGATTTCCATCCGGGCTTGTACGAGATACCTTTTTTCCCCGAGGTCCTT
>CAZAKW010000464.1:0-1732 GCA_964485835.1 uncultured Bacteriovoracaceae bacterium | reverse complement strand
CCCGCCAGCTGGGCGCCCGCTTCTTCTTTCACAAGCCGGTAGATGGCCTGGCACTAACGCCGAAGCGGTCGTCACGACCACGGCCGTCGCGATCCAGCGCTTCGGCCGGATCATCGACGTCGTCACGATCATTCCTTCCGTCGGGATGAAAAGAACGAAAAGATCCGCGATCGCCAGGAGGCAAACAAGCGGCATGTAGTACCAACGGTCGGCGGAGTACTTAAGGCGATCAAAGAAAGATTCCATGCCTTACCGCACGCCTAAGCGGCTACACCGTGGCATTTTTTGTATTTTTTGCCGCTGCCGCAGGTGCAGGGATCGTTGCGGCCGACTTTCGGTTCTTCGCGTTGATAAGGACCCGTGCGAAGCGGCTGGGCGTCGTGGAATTTCCATTCGCCGTTTTCTTTCTCGAAAACGGCGCGCTCGTAATGGTTTTGGTCTTCGCCGTCGGTTGCGTACTTGGCGTGGAAAACGATCACCGCCGAGGGATCGCTTGCTTCGCCCGCTTCTTTTTGGAGAATTTCGAGTCCTTTCCACGTGGATTTACGGGACCATTCCTCGATCTCCCCACGATCGACTTCCGAACGGGTTTCGGAGTGATGGGAGGAGAGAATAAAGTCGATGTTACCGACGACGAAAGAAGAGTACCGTGCGCGCAGCAATTCCTCGGCCGTGCGCGCGGCTTGACGTCCTTCGAGGACGGGGGAGCAGCACTCTCCGAATTTTTTTCCAGACGTGCAGGGGCAGGTTTGCGAAGCGGTGATTTGGAGTGCGGACATCGTGGTTCTCCCAGGGGTTCGTCGTTTAGACTAACCGGGGGGCGCGTCGGTCGAAAGAGGTTTTCGCGCGGCCTAAATCATGGGAAACCCGAGGGATGAAGTTCCGTGACGAAGCCCATTATCGAAGCGTCATTAAAAACACGCTGGACCGCGTCGAGCGGGCCTTTGACGACATCGATCCGGACGTCGCCGAATGTAGCGTTCAGTTTGGGGCGCTGACGATTCTATTCCCGGATGGACAGCGCTGCATCCTCAGCTCCCAGCCGTCGGTAGAGCAGCTTTGGATGGCGGTCGCCTCGAAAGGCATCGCTTATCACTTCGATTACGACCTCGCGTCGGGCGAATGGCAGGACGACCGGGGCGAGGGGATTGAAGCTTTTTCATTTCTTCGGACTTTCCTTCGCGAACGAACCGGGCTTGAGTTGAGTTTTTAGATCCAACCTTTCAAATCAGGAGACCCCCAATGGCCGCATCGGTAACTGTCTACACCATGGATCACTGTCCGTTCTGCGAACGTGCGAAGAGTCTGCTGAAGCAGCGGGCGGTCGATTACAAAGAAATCCGCGTCCCGATGGACGACGATGCCCAGTGGGTCGAACTCGAAAAGAAGACGGGGATGAAAACGATGCCCCAAATCCTTCACGGCGAGAAACTGATCGGCGGATTTAACGATCTGGATGCGATCGATAAGAAAGACCAGCTGGCGAGTTTGAAGGCTTAAGGTTTTCGTGGGCGGGAGGAGTCCCCGGGGGCATTGGAAGCGCCCCTTTCTTAAGATTCTTCCGGTTCACGCCTGCGGCGTTTTCGCAATGCGCCGCGGTATTAAATACTTTGAAAAATGCGCTTTCCTGTCCTGAGGGTCTAGGTTAGGTATTGAGTCGTCCAGTCATTGGCGAAGTGTTCCCATCGTCTAGAGGCCTAGGACACTCCCCTTTCACGGGAGTAACCCGGGT
>CAZAKW010000463.1:0-1734 GCA_964485835.1 uncultured Bacteriovoracaceae bacterium | reverse complement strand
ATTCAAGCAGACACACGGTGCCCCTCTTCCTTCGCCTTGATCATCGAGGAAATTCGGTGGGGGCGGGTAGTACTCCGCTCCTTCTTGGAAACCGGGAGGAATGGGGGGAGCTCCGGGAACGGGAGCGGGCCACGCGGGTTCTCCCGGGGCCAACGTCGTATTGCCCACGTCCGCGGGGGGCGTAACCGAACTTCTTTCGGAGCTGTAACCGCTTCCGCTTTCTTCGAACTGCATGCTCCCGTCGGGGCTGTTATCGATCGAGAAGTTGGTTTGGGGTTTCGCGTTCTTGATCTTTTCGATGTCCGGGAGCGAACGAATAATCTTGTCGCGGAACTCTTTCCCCATGTCGATCCCGCCCATCGAGCGTTCCAAGAAATCGACGCGCTCCGTGAGTTTGCGGTCGAGGATGCCCCGAACCGCTTCGTATTGGCGGATGATTTTCGGGGTGATAAAGATCAGCATGTTCGACTTCGACGCCTGGTTTGTCTTGGACTTGAATAACCATCCCAAGACCGGGATATCGCCAAGCACCGGAATTTTCCGCTGGGTCTCTTTTTGGGTGTCGCGAACGAGCCCGCCCATCACGACGGTGTCGCCGTCGGCCACGACGACCTGGGTCTTTGCCTTCCGAGAAATCGTCGCGAGGGCTTGGCTTGCGACGGCGCTCGGAAGTTCACGTCCTGAGAAGTCCTGGAGAGTCGCTTCAATCTCGAGTTTCACGAAATTCGAGAGCTTATTGATCGCGGGTTTCAGCTTAATGGAGATCGCGACATCTTCCTTCGTGATGCCGCCGACCGACTGTCCCTGAGAAACGGTTACCGTCGGTACCGGAATTTTTTCCGCGGACTCAAACGTCGCTTCGACGTTATCCAACGTCAGGATTTGCGGAGTGGCGAGCACCGTCGCGTTGGTATTGGTTTGGAGGAATTTGATCAATCCTTGGACCGATCCGATCGCGACGTTATTACCGCCGATATTCACGTTCTTCACGCCTCCGGAACGAAATCCGATGATTGCGCCGCCGGCGGAGAGAGGATTCGCGATGAAGTTCGCGAGGTCGGAATTCGTAACCGAACCCAGGCCGCTCGAAGGATTCAGGATATTCGCCGAGAAATCGAACTGCTTATCCAGCCCGATTTCCATGATGTACACTTCGGAGTAAACCTGGTCGCGCGGAATATCGAGTCGATTGATCACACGTTGGAGGGTGACGAAGTCGTTTCCGCTCGCAGTCAGCACGAGCGAGTTCGTGGATTTGTCGGCCGCGATCTTGATATTGCCTTCGAAGAGAGTGGCCTGGACCGGGTTGACACCCGTTCCCCCGGCGGTGCCACCGGGTCGAACGGTGGCGGCCGGGCCAGCGTTGGAGGCTAGACTATTTAACGTCGTGGCGATCAATTCAGCATCGGCGAACTGGAGATAGATCACGTGGATTTTTCCGCCGCCCATTGCGGCCGGAAGTTTTTTATCGAGTTTGGTGATCAGCTCGCGCACCTGGCCCGCGCCTTTGGTATTGGCGTGGACAATTAACGTATTCGTTCGTTCGTCGGCGATGATCGTATTGATGATCCCGCCTTCTTTCGTCTTCCCTCGGTCTTGCCGCTGCCGGTGATGCCGTGGAGGAGGTAGCCGCGGAACTCGCCGGCGCCCAGGCCCTCGCGCACCGCCGCGTGCGCCGCCGCCTGCGCCTCGGTGAGCGTCGGCGCCGCCACCGGCGCCGACATGCCGTCGGTC
>CAZAKW010000462.1:0-1754 GCA_964485835.1 uncultured Bacteriovoracaceae bacterium | reverse complement strand
GAGCGCGTTTTTGAGTACACCCTGATTCCGAAAGTTCCCGGTGATTATACTCTTCCGCGAATCGAGCTTGGGTTTTTCGATCCGAAGCGCGGTGAATACGTCAGAAAAAATACGGAAGCTTTCGCGATACATGTCAGTCCCGGCGATCCGGCCGCGGAAGGACAAACTCCGGTCCGAAACGAGGCAAGCCCGAATACTACTTCTCCCGTGGAAACCGCAAAACGGATCTTTGGCCTCGCGGGGACAAGTCACGATTCTTCGAAAGAACTTCCGGATCTTCCCCCCTCGTGGAAAAGGATTCTTCTCGCGGCACTTGCGATCGCAGCGATAACCGCCGCTCTCTTTCGCTTTCGAGGGCCCCTGCGTCGTACGTTCGGTGGGGCCCTTGCCCGGGGGCGGGCTCGAAGCCGTCGCGAGCGGGCGTGGAAGCAGCTTCGACGCCGGGCAGAAGAGGCGCAGCGTCTACCTTTTCGTGAGGTCCTCAAGAGTTTTGACTTCATAGAATCGGAGCTGGAAGCGGCCCTTCGCGAACGGTATGGCGTTGCGGCACGGGGGATGACCCGCGACGAGCTGAAGGAGACCCTTGTGGTTCGGGGGCCGATCCCCGAGAATCTGTGGCAGCGGATTGCCCACCTGCTTGAGTTTACCGAAACGGTTCGGTTCGCAAGCCAGGCGGGCGCGGTCTCTGAGGAGGCTGCGCGAAGCGAGCTTCGGAAGTGGATCGCCGAATTTGAGCAGATTCTTTCGAACCTCCCTGCACGACGCGAAAGTTAGGACAGGCATTGAGCCCTGTCCTCCATGCCGCAAGGCAAATCGCTGGGAGGCGATATCGTTATGAGTCTAGGCACCGGCGCGAAAGCGCGTTTTGAATCCGTCCGCGAAATCCATACTCGCACCGCAAGAAAAATCGATCCCCCTCGAGACGAAGACGGTAAGCGTCTACCGGTTTCGGAGTTTTTCGGGATCAATACTTTTGATATTTCGATGATGAAGGAAAAACTCCCGCGGGAAGTTTTCCAGAAGCTTCGCCAGACGATCGATCTAGGGCTAAAGCTCGATGGGGACGTCGCGAATACGGTCGCCAACGCAGCCAAAGAATGGGCATTGGGCCGCGGCTGCACCCACTTCTGTCATTGGTTTCAGCCGCAAACGGGAAACACCGCCGAAAAACACGATGCTTTTTTGTCGTTCAACGACGAAGGGCACCCGATTGAGAAAATTTCCGGCTCCCAATTGATCCAGTCGGAACCGGACGCCTCGTCGTTTCCTTCCGGAGGCATGCGCACGACATTCGAGGCGAGAGGATACACCGCCTGGGATCCGTCCTCCCCGATGTTCATCATGGAATCCGGCACGTCCAAAACCCTTTGCATCCCGTCGGTATTCATCAGTTATCACGGTGATGCGTTGGACGAAAAAACGGGCTTGCTTCGGTCGATGGAATCGCTCTCACGTAAAGCGTGCGAACTTTTGAAGTTGACCGGCCTTGAGGGTGTCAACCGCGTCGTGCCGACGCTCGGCGCGGAGCAGGAATATTTTTTGATCGATCGCGCTTTCTTCTCCCTGCGTCCGGATTTAGTCATGACCGGACGAACCTTGCTCGGAGGCCAGCCCCCGAAAGGCCAGCAGCTTGAAGACCACTACTTCGGAGCGATTCCGACTCGAGTTTTGGCCTTTATGTCCGAAGTGGAGCAAGAACTCTTCAAGCTCGGTGTTCCCGCGAAGACCCGCCATAACGAGGTCGCCCCGAATCA
>CAZAKW010000461.1:0-1760 GCA_964485835.1 uncultured Bacteriovoracaceae bacterium | reverse complement strand
CTGATCGCACGATTCTCGGAGGGTGATAAGGGCGGCTGGGAGCTGCCGAAATATCCGGAACTCAAAATTTAGTTTTACCGAAAATAATCCGGCGGGAAAGTCGCGCTCGCGCCCGGGGCAACGAGGTGCGCGTTTCCTTCTTTCACCTCGCGAATAAAGAAAACGGCGACGTCGCCCTTGTTCAGCAAAACGTCGAAGCCTGAAAGGGGGTTTTTATCGACCGGGAATTTCAGTGACTTCATTTCCAGTTTTCCTTTCAGCACCGCGATCACCGCCGCCTGCATCGCGCCCGTCCCCTTTTGCGGATCGAAAGATGTGGATGTGATTTTACCGACGATAACGTACTTCGCCGCGGCGAGCGAACTGGCGTCCTTTGGGACGAGTTGATCGGCGTAGGTTGCCGTAGCCCACAAATTCAACGTGAATAGGGCTGCGCAGGTGAAGGTCATTTTCATTGGGTCTCCGACATTTTTAGCAGGTGATTCGTGCCTTCATATAATTCGGAAGCGTCGAGTACGGCGCCGTTCTGTACCAGAAAGCGGATCGCGGATTTCGAAAAGTCACTCTCGTTTAATCCGAAGTCTACGAGCATCGCGTGGAGAGGAGTTCCGAAAAGCAACCCGCGCCGATTGAGATCGTTCGGGGTGATCTGGATTTTGTGAAGAGAACTTTCCGCTCTTTGTCCTAAAATTTTCCCAAGCAAAGCGTTCTCGGTCCGGATCATTTTCCAGATGGCGTCGTGATGGGATTGATCTTGATAAATTTCGAGACGGTTCCAAAACCACCGCTGGGCATAAGGAAGACCGGATGGTTCGACGCCCTGTTGCCTCCATTGAAAGAGCAGTTTCAAGACCTCTTCGGAGATATCTGTTCGGAGGTTAGAAGAATAGGCGCTTCGCATATGTATGCGACTATAACCGGTCGAAATATAGGGACGAAGATAGCGGATTAATTCTTCGATAAGCGTTGCATCGACCCGGTCTTTGGGAATCGCGGAAAGAGCTTGGATCAGATCGAAATCAGAGCTTCTTTCTAAATTTTTACCGGCTTCACTCAAAGACGGATCGTTGAAGAACGAGAAGGCTTCGCGATATTGGCCGGCCTGTAGGGCACGGCTGATTCGCTCTTGAGTTTCGGCGTTGCTCCGTTTTCTTTGCTGACTTTGTTTGTGGTCGTTCCATTTGTAGTAGCCTAGACCGCCCCAAACGACGGTCGCGGGAAGCATCGTCAAGATAAACGCGATTGCCGGTGCGAACTCTTTCAGGGTCTGCGCGCCCAACCAAATTAGACAAAAGAAATACGGATAAGCCATGAGTAAGAACACGAGACAGAAGCGAATGACCGCGGCGATCCCTTTTGACGGATCGTCCAATCCCATAACGGCGACGAATGCAACGATGGGCCACGCAAGGAAGGTCAAGGCGCCGAGGTAGCGGAAAAAAAGCAATCCAACTTCGTAGGCCGACCAACTTGTAGGAACAAATAGTAAGAGCATGAAGGTAACCCGGCCTTTATCTTCCCGTGATTTCACATACATTCATGATGAGATCGTTCCATTCGCCAATCAACACCCAAATGAATACGGCCGGCCAAGATTTCGAATCGAAACCGCGAAAAACAAGTCTTGGCCGCGCAACATATCGCCACCGTAAAGCACTCTTGATATCTTAGTTCGTTATTATACCATGAACTTCTACCTTCACCTCGGGAGGGGCTTTCTTTGGACAATCCTCGCGTGCCTTTGGCACTGATCGCTGTCT
>CAZAKW010000460.1:0-1760 GCA_964485835.1 uncultured Bacteriovoracaceae bacterium | reverse complement strand
GGGACATCTCGGTTTTCGTCTCCTTCGGGTGGGGGCGAACGCCGGCCACCGCCCGGAGCGTTCCTGAACATGTCTTCGAAGAACTTTCGAAAAACATCATCCGGATTGCCGCGCCCGAAAGCTCGGCGTCCTTTGGAGAGGGTCTGAATATTCACGACTGACGGAACGACTTTTTTAGATAACTTGACGAAAATATTCGGATCAAATTCTGCGGCGTAGGTTGAGGACGCGACTAAAAAACAAAGGGCAAGTATTTGTTTCATAAAAACTCCCGGTACCGTTTGGAATTCAGCGCTTCGCTTTTTCAACGTACTGGAGACGAAGCTCAAAAAGGAGGTGGGCTAAGAGCTGGACCTCTTCGGAGGATAGATTGCCTTTAGTCTTTTCCTGCATCAACTCCAGAAGATCGATATTTTGTTTCGCGAGATCGATATTCTCCTCCAGCCCCATGTAAGCCGCCGAGGCGATCGAGAGAAAGAAGGTCGTTAAATCGATTTTTACTGGAAGGGAAGGCGAGGCGCTCATGCTTTCAGATTTACCGCTGTTGCGGGTAGGAGACAAGGGCGGCCAAGAGTAATGAAAGCGTCTGGCCAGGGCGGAACGGCGGAAAGGCTGGAAAGGGCGGCGGGAAGGCGCGGCACGCAGCGACGGGATTCCGCCTCGAGTTTACGGAGGATCTCCTCGGGTGCCCAAGGCGCCCGCGAGGTTCGACGGAGATAAAAAGCTTCTAAGAGAAGCACGGACGAAGTCCAAAACAAAGCGCGCGCGGATTCGCGGATGAGAATCGATTTCGTTCGTTTTTCACGGAAAAACAGAATGTCACGAAACCCAGAAGGGATTTTCGCGGTCAAACGCGTGAGAATCGCCGTGAGGAAAGTTTCATAGCGGAAACCGCCCGATCGAGTCACGACGCGAAGCGAGCGAAGAATCGAGGAGATTTCTTCCGGCTCCAGCAGGGAAAGCGCGCCCCGAGTAATCCACAGGGTCGGCCGGAGAGAGAAAAGGGCTTGGGTGGCGAAAAGATGGCTTGAGGGGTCCTCGATAGCGAAAACCTTTTCGTCGGCAATCTCGATTGTGGAAGGAGCCAAGACGCCGCGAAGGCGACGTTCAGACCGAGTGAGTTCGATGCATGCCCAGACCGCGACGAGGCCGCCCCCGATGGCCGCACCTAATTTATCCGCGAAAATATAGCCCACTGACGCCGGAACGAGAGCGATGCCAACAAACAAAATCAGGAAGCGAAAGAGAATCGAGAAGGGAATCACATCCCCATCTTAACCACGATCAATCGTCTTTGGGAGAGTGTTTTCTGACGATTTCGCCGGTGTTATTGGATTCCGATCCGTACTCATAACCTTCTTTTCGATCGATACCGGCTAGGCGGAGGCGAAGATCGTCTGGGTTCGAAGACGACGAAAGCCCTTCTTCGGTGGTGATCAGACCCTCGCGGATTAGCCGCTCCAGATCCATATTCATCGTGTGCATTTTATAATAAAGTTCACTCTTTCCCATTAAATCCGGGATCGAGTCGAAATCGTGCGTGCGGATCGCATGCTCCACGGAGGGGGATTTCACAAGCACTTCGGAACCGAGGATGCGTCCCTTCCCGTCGGCGCGGACGAGGAGCTGCTGGGCGACGATTCCGATCAAAGAAGAAGCCAATTGAACTCGAATCTGGTTTTTGTGATCGGCTGGGAACATATCCAAGATCCGGTCTAGGGCGGACTTCGCATCGTTGGTATGGAGGGTGGATATCACGA
>CAZAKW010000459.1:0-1763 GCA_964485835.1 uncultured Bacteriovoracaceae bacterium | reverse complement strand
GATCCATTCACGAGGAGGTTCGGCACTCGGGTCGGAAGAACAAGCGGTTCGTGAAGGGAGTCGTCGTAGTTAGGACCGAAGTCGACGGTCTCCTTGTCAAGATCCGCGAGAAGATTATCGGTGATCTTCTCCATCTTCGCTTCCGTATACCTCATGGCCGCCGGACGATCCCCGTCGACGGAACCGAAGTTTCCTTGGCCCCGGATCAATGGATAGCGCATCGAAAAATCCTGCGCCAATCGCACCACGGCCTCGTAAACCGGTACGTCGCCGTGCGGATGGTATTTACCGATCACGTCTCCGACCACGCGGGCGGATTTCACGAAAGGACGGTTGTAGGAAATATTCTGCTCGTACATCGAATAGAGAACTCGGCGGTGGACTGGCTTCAAGCCGTCGCGCACGTCGGGAAGCGCTCGCCCCACGATCACGCTCATCGCGTAATCGAGGTAGGCTCCGCGCATCTCGTCTTCGATCGTGATCGGAGTTACGTTTTTCTCGGAATCGGTATTGCCGGTCTCTGCCATAAAAGAAGTTCCTAATTAGTAGCGAAAAAGCGCGGAGGCCCAGGTAAAACCGCTGCCAAATGCGGCCGATGCGACCAACATTCCCTTTTTTAACTTTCCGTTTTTGATCGCCTCGTCCATGCCCAGGGGAATCGTGGCGGCAGTCGTGTTTCCAAAGCGTTGGATGGTATTGAAGATTTTTTCAGATGGGATACCCAGCTGTTTTCCAACCATTTCGTTGATGCGCAAATTGGCTTGGTGGAACAAAAATAAATCGACGTCTTCGACTTTTTTTCCGTTCGCCGCCAGCGCTTCCATCACCGCTTCGGGCATCCGCTTGGAGGCGTGCACGAATACGGTTTTTCCATTCATGCGCGGAAATTGATCCATTCGATCCAGCTGCGCCTGGTCCATCCGGTTCGGTCCGGTCGCCATGCCCGGGGCTGCGACCCAGAGTTCTTTCGCAAACGCCCCGTCTGCGTGAAGGTGGGTCGAATAAATCTGGGAATCCGTGTCCTTTACCCCGTCCTCGCAGGCGCTCACGACTATCGCGCCCGCACCGTCTCCGAAAAGAACAGAGACGTCGCGCCCTTGCGCGGTTTTGTTCAGTCCTTTCGAATGGATCTCCGCGCCGACGACGAGAATGTTTTTGTACATTCCGGTTTTAACGAATTGATCGGCCACCGAAAGCGCGTAGAGAAATCCCGAGCACTGCTGACGAATGTCGATCGCCGGAATTCCTGGAATCCCGAGCTTGTCTTGAACGAAACACCCAAGGCCCGGAAACTCGTGGTCGGGAGAAAGCGTTGCGGCGATCAAGCAATCAATTTTCTCTTTTCCGATCTTCGCGTTTTCCAGCGCGCGCTCGCAGGCGATCTGGGCGAGGTCGGACGTGGCTACGTTATTCTCTGCCCAATGGCGTTGCTCGATGCCGGTCCGCTGGCGGATCCAGTCGTCCGACGTGTCCATCATGTCGGCGATGTCGGCGTTCTTCCAGATTCGCGGAGGAAGATACGATCCCACTCCGGCGATGCGGGATTTTTTCATCATCATATGTCGAGGTTCCTCACCCGAAGCGCATTCTCTTCGATGAAGGCGCGCCGAGGTTCCACCGCATCGCCCATTAACACCGAGAAAACACCGTCGGCTTCGACCGCGTCGTTGACCGTTACCTTCAAAAGCGTGCGCTTCGCGGGATCCATGGTCGTTTCCCAGAGCTGTTCGGCGTTCATTTCGCCCAGCCCCTTGTAGCGCTGC
>CAZAKW010000458.1:0-1764 GCA_964485835.1 uncultured Bacteriovoracaceae bacterium | reverse complement strand
AAGTGCCGCTCGACGCCGGGTCGAGCGGCACTTTTTCTTGGGATATCAAGCGGGGCAGAATTCCTCCGCCCCCGCTGGCGCGACGCTTGCTTTCTAAAGGTGCGAAAGGAACGCACCCATGCCTAGAGCTAAAAATTCATCCCCTGCTTCCGCGAAGTTTTCCGAGAAATCTCACTCCTCCAAAAACGCCTCCGCGATTCCTTCGGCTACGCCCGAGTGGATTTCCGAATTCGAAGGCCATGCCGACTCGCTTGAGTCTTCGCTTCGGCAAACGATTCTCGCGCGTCCGGTCGTAAGCGCGGCGGTCGCGCTCGGCGTCGGCTGGGTCGGCAGCATGATCTATCAAAAACTAAACACCCCGAGTTCCGCCACCGGATCTAAAACCGGAAGCGGGAAACGCACGGCGAAGGGAAGCGGTAAGTCGTCTCGCCATTCGAAAGGGACTCTGTCGAGTAATCTTTCGACGAGCCTCTCGCGCGCGCAATCGGAATTCGATTCGCTCGCGATGGGAAGTTTGGAAGACGTTCGCGGCGGCATCACCCGGCTCGTCTCCCAAGATCTCCAACAGCACCCGTTTGAGACCCTCGCCACCGCAGTAAGCGTTGGCTTTGGACTCGGACACCTGGACCGACGGCATCTCCAACAGGCCGGAGTCAAGGTACTCAAGCTGCTCGCGATGCGCGCACTCGAGGGAAACGATTCGGGGATTGCCCCCCGGAGAAACATGCGCACCGATGATTCGTCACGCGCACTCACCCAATCTCAATCCAACGGAGGAACTCTCTATGTCTAAACGCACTGTGAAAAAGAATACGAATAAAAGCGGAAAATCCCGTAATCTGAGCGGCAACGTTCTGGACAACGCTAAAACCTCGATGGACTCGGTTAAGCCCTACGCTGACCGGATGATGAAATCCGCCAAGAAAATCGACTTGGTTCAAGTCGGCACGGTCGCGGCTTTCGCCGTCACGGGCTACACTCTTTGGAAGAACCGCGAGAAAATCCGCGGTTTCTTCGCAGATTCCGAGTTCTCGGAAAAGTTCAGCCAACTCACCGATAACGTCGCCGAGAAGGCGAATGCGGTCGGCAGCCTCATCTCCAAAAATATCGGGATGAAAAAAGGTGAGGACCTCGAGTCCGGCGCCCGCAACTACCGCAGCTAATCCTGCGGCGTATCTCGTCGACCTTTTTTCGGAGGCCTGAGGCAAGACAGCCCTTCGAATACGAAACCGCCGATCTTACTTTTGTAAGATCGGCGGTTTGATTTTCAGGATTTGATTTATGGGCGACTCCGACTTCCCGGTTACGGATAGCCGTTTGTTCGCACTTACTTGAAATTCAACTTCAACTTGGATTTCGACTTCTCTTTCCCTTTAATATCGGTGGTCGTCGTCGAAACCATTCGCACTCCGCTTGGAGTGACGGCGGTGGTGATCGTGGTCACCTTCGCGTCGTACTTGAGTTTTTCCTTGTCCTTGTCTTTCACTTTAAGCGTTCCGCGATCCGAATTCGCTTTCACCTTCAGCTTGTCCTTGTCTTTCAGCTTTAAATCGATGTCGCCATCAATCACATAAGTCTTCACTGCGGGCCGGGAAAGGATCGTCGTATGGGCGTGGCGATGGACAGGAACCACGACCGAAGCGGGCGTCGTTATACGATAGGTTGGGCTTGTTTTGACGAAGGTGCCTTGACCAGCGCCTTTAGGCGAAGTGCCTTGACCAGCGCCTTTAGGCGAAGTGCCTTGACCAGCGCCTTTAGGCGAAG
>CAZAKW010000457.1:0-1773 GCA_964485835.1 uncultured Bacteriovoracaceae bacterium | reverse complement strand
GTGTTTACTCCAGGGAGTCGTACGGACTCTAAGGTATAGCCAAAATATTCTGCGAGACTTTTGATCCCCTCTTGGGAGGGGGCTATCAGCTTCAGGCGGTCGTGTACCTAAACGCCGTTGAAGTTTGAATGGCTAGACCAAGGGATTCGTACGTCTTCCTTTCACTGGAAAGGAAATCACATGGACCAAGATCGTTTTCTGCTTTCGCTCGGGCTTCTGCTCGTAATTGTTCTGTCGTGCATCTTTTGGGGCGCGAATGTTCTCGTGCCGACTTACAAGTTTATCCTTCTATTCGTCGAATCTTACGGGAGAGGCATCGCTGCGGTCGGTTTGATGATCTTCTTCGGCTTTCTAGGCGGGAAAGTTGTTCGTCAAAACATCGAACTGACGAGGTCGACGATCGAAAAAATGTCGGATAACCATGCGAATTCGATTCGTGAACTGATTGAGGATGGCGAAAACCTCCGCTCTCAACTGACGAAGGCACTCGCGGATTACGCCCGAGCGGGCGGGACGTCCGATCACTTCCGGCAGCAACTCGGGGAAGTCCAAAGTCGGCTCGCGACGGTGAGTATCGACAACGACGCTTTCAAATCCGAAATTGAACGGTTGAAGAAAGTCGCAACGGTGGCCGTACCGGCACCTTCCGAAAATCAGCAGGTACATCAGGCAAGGCTGAAGGAGATGTCGAATGATGTCGTCGGAAATGAGGTCGCCTGACGATGGCAAAAGCACAGCTTACCCAGCGCGACCTAAATCTGCTCCAATGTCTGCACGCGTTCGGCGTGGTCACTTCCGATCAACTGACCCGATTCTTTTTTCCGGGTGTCGCTCGAACGACGGTTCTTCGTCGTTTACGGCGTCTAGAATTGGACGGCTACATTCGGAAGCGCGGGAACCTACAGACAGCAATGGCGGTTTGGATGATCGAGGCGGAGGGACAGAAGGTACTCGGACACGAGTCCTTTCGGACGACCTTTCCCATCCATCAACTTGAGCATGAAGTGACATTGAGTGAGATCCGTTGGCGACTCCAGAAATTGGGGAGTTGTCTGTCTTGGATGCCCGAAAGGGATTTGAGACGAGCAGCCCTTCGGAATGCGCAGGACAATCGGAAATCCATAGTCGTCCCGGACGGGCTGGCTTTGCTCCGAAGTTTTCTGGGCAAAGAACGAATGGTGAAGATCGAAGCCGAGCTTCATCCGAAGTCTAGAGTTCGCTATGCGGTGTTCTTCAAGAAGTTCGATCCCTACCGTAAAGGAGGGAACGTATTTACTTGGTACTTCGTTAGGAAGGACGCAATCGGGAGAAAGATCCTCGCGTACGCTAAGAAATATTGTCGGGATTCACTGGATCATCTGATCGGCTACACCGTGATCGACGATTTCCTGAAAAATCCAGGTGAAGCAAAACTCGTAAAGATGAATGGCGTGACTCCGCTCGCGGAAGTTCTCGCACTCCCTGCTCAAGGCCCCGCCCAAGGCTTGAGCAGGGAGAAAACAGCAAATCCGAAGAGCATCGCTGCATGAAATAGCGAAGTAAGACCAAGACTTCCGCCGCCCGCTCAGGCTTCGCCTGAGCACCCCCTTTCCGCCCAAGACCACTCCCCCTCTACGAGTGAAAGTGGTCTTGGGCCCGGGGGTGGAAGAAGTAAGGGCGGCGGCGGTAAGTCTTGGGGGAATAGTACAAATCAAATTGAAGAGAGAAGGGTTGAGAAGCGGAAATTTTCAAGAAAGATGTCGCGTCTGATTTTACGCCGCGGATTTCTCCGCT
>CAZAKW010000456.1:0-1779 GCA_964485835.1 uncultured Bacteriovoracaceae bacterium | reverse complement strand
TGTTCGAGAGGGAAGCATTAATGTAATCGACACGGGCCTGATTAATAGCCCCAAAGCCCTTACTATGCTCGCCCACATACTGAGAAAGGGGTTAGGGACCCAAAAAATTACTCTGTATGGAGCTTTTGAACCGTCGCAGCTGCTGCGTCAAGCCAGAAGGGAACAAGCGGGCGAATTTTCCACAGTTGGTGAAGCGTATAAGTGGAATCCTTTTGAGATCGAAGATTTCAGTAATGCTGTTGAAATCTTTCAATTTGAGAAGTGCAGTTCTAGTGAAATTTGTAAATTCAGGATTGAAAGCGAAAATGGAAAAGCGATCCTCAAAACTCGAGGTTACTCGAGGGAAAGTTATAGTCATGGTAATTCCTGGTGACCGCATTTCATTCCAAAGTCACCAGCGCTGTCGCCGCTCGCGATCCCTTCGCTTTCGATCGTGACGGCACCCTACGCGTTGCCTCGTTATTTCAAGATAGATCTCAGACTTTTTAGAAACGGCGCAAGCGCTTGTTGATAGGCTTTGTTTTCTAGATCTAAGCCAAGGGTCGATTTCCGACGCTCCGCTTTTCCGACGCCGAAACCAACTTCGTCTTCGCTACAAATCCAGGGACGAGCATTCCCAGTGCGCCGGCAAGTAAACTAATCAACCCGCGCGAAAACCACGCTCGCGTTCGAGCCCCCGAATCCAAACGAGTTCGAGATTGCGTAGCGAACGGGCTTGGTGACGGCTTTGCCCAAGGTAAAGTTGAGTCCGAGACGCTCGCACTCGGGATCGAGTTTGGTCACGTTCATCGTCGGCGGAATTTTTCCATCTCGGCACGCGAGTACCGAAAACGCCGCTTCGATCGCGCCGGCTGCGCCGAGCAAATGCCCGGTCATCGATTTCGTCGAAGAGATATGCGCGCGTTTTGGATCGACGCGCTTGGCGATTGCGCGTGCTTCTTCCGTATCGCCGGCCGGAGTCGAGGTGCCATGCGAATTCACGTAATCAATCTCGTGCCCGCTGATTCCGGCATCTTTGAGCGCGGCGTCCATCGCGCGTCCGCCGCCTTCGCCCTCTACGGAAGGAGAAGTAATATGGTAGGCGTCGGCCGAAAGTCCGTAACCGAGCACTTCGCCATAAATCTTCGCGCCTCGGCGCTTCGCGTGTTCGTATTCTTCAAGCACCAATACCGCCGCGCCTTCGCCCATCACGAATCCGTCGCGGTCGACGTCGTAAGGGCGCGAAGCAGTCTCGGGGGAATCGTTACGCGTAGAAAGCGCCCGCATCGAGGCGAATCCACCGATACCGAGTCTGCAAATGACCGCTTCCGCACCGCCCGCGAGCATAACGTCGGCATCGCCCCGACGAATCTGCCACATTGATTCGCCGATCGAATGCGCGCTCGAGGTGCAAGCCGTCGTATTGCAGAGATTCGGTCCCTTGAGGTCCAAAAGAATCGAGACCATGCCGGCGGCGAGATTCGGGATCGACTGCGTAATAAAGAACGGAGTGATTCGGCGATACCCTTTTTCGAGAAAGGCGTTATGGACGTCCTCGATTTCCGGAAGCCCACCCATACCGACGCCAATGTTCACGCCCATTCGGGTGGGGTCGATGCCGGGCACGGCGGTGCCGGAGGCACTGATCGATCCGCGATGCGCGTCTAAGCCGGAATCCGCATACGCTTCAAGCCCGGCGGCCATCGCGAAATGCGAGAAACGACCGATTTTGCGCGCGTCTTTCGCGTTCGCAGCTTGAGTGACCGGCGCTTCCGGCGGATCGGCTAAGGGGCGTGGTTG
>CAZAKW010000455.1:0-1797 GCA_964485835.1 uncultured Bacteriovoracaceae bacterium | reverse complement strand
GGCGGCCACGTCGTCAAGCCCTCGGGATCTTTTCTGGCTGATTGCGAGCGTGAACTCGAGCCTTCAAAACATCAAAGACTTCATAAAGAAAACGCGGAGCCCTGAATTCGATGGCGTCGGGCACGGTTGGTGGAATGCAGGCTCCAAAGCATTCGACGCGTTCGAAGCGCCTTTGTGCGCAGGATATGAATGCATGCAAGTGTGGGGAGACCCAATAAAGAAGATTGCGATGCTTAAGACGAAGGATGAAGAAATCCGTTTAAAGGCCCGTTTTGAGGACGTGCAGCGCGGTCTGCCGATCCCACGGCAGGATTCGATCAAGTTAAAGTTGCTTCCTCTGCCACTTCAGTAATAAATTCCCGTTCCCTTTTCCGACATGGCGAGAGGTTCTATTTGTTCCGGTTCCAAAGTGGGATAATCCGCGCCCTTGTCCGGATGAGTCTGTTTACCGAAAGTACTTTGCCTCGCCGGGACACGCTGAAATCGGTGGTCAATCGACCCGAATACCGCGAAGTCTTTTCAAGTCATCCGATTTGTTCTTCTTTCATCCGATCGAGAAGTCCTCGAAATGTACTCTCACTAATACCGAGTCTATTTGCCGCATGTCGTTGGGATGTAGAGGACTCCATGACGGACCGGATATACCGCATCTTCTCAAACCGTAGCCTCTGGTCGAACTCTTCAAGTGTGGCGATCTGATCTACCTGGGCCATAGGTTCCACAAATTCCGAACCAAGGTCTTTTGGTTCAATCGAATTCTTCACCGAATTTGCGAGGACGTTAATGACCTCACCTTGAAGTTGCCCAACGTTTCCGGGCCAGGTGTGATTTTCCATCGCGCGAAGGGTTCGTAAGAGGAATTTTTTCTGGGTTCCGTATTTGCGATTATACTCCGAACAAAAATGATCGACTAAAAGCGGAATATCCTCCTTTCGTTCGCGTAAAGCCGGGACGTTTATTCGAAGCATCTTCAAACGATAATATAGATCCCTTAAAAACTCTCCGCTCTCGACCTTCTCTTCAATGTCGGGTTTCGTAGCCGCAATAACTCGACAGTGAATCGCAATCTCTTGGTCGCCGCCGACCCGCCGAATTTTCTTTTCTCGGATAGCTCGAAGCAGCGCTGACTGCGCCGAAGGACCTAGGTGATGAAGTTCGTCGAGAAAAACGGTCCCGCGATTTGCGATTTCGAAGATTCCGATTTTCCTCTGATTTGCCCCAGTAAAGGCGCCCTTTTCGTATCCAAAAAGCTCCGCTTCGACGAGTGTCGAATTCTGATATGCCGCGCAGTTAATGGGGTGAAACATTCCGCGCGAAGCGTCGTGCAACAGGTGCGCGATCAATTCTTTTCCAGATCCCGTCTCGCCAACCACCAGGACAGCATCATCCATTTTGCTAAATTTCCTGGCGAGGGCGACTACTTTCGTCAGGGCGGTGGAGCAGCCGATCAGGCCATTCTCTTTTAGGGCTTTTTCGTTCGCGTCAGGATTGGTGCTTGGCTTCAATGAACGCGTTTGCTCGTAGTGTCTAATGGCTGAGTCTATGGCACGTTTGAGCGCCGAGATGTCCTCATCCTTGTCGACGAAGTCTAAGACAGGTGATCGAAGGGATTGCTTAAGAGTCTCTCGCTTATCGTCACAGGAGTACATCAACAGAGCGGGCTCATCGTTAACGGCGTGAATACGTTCGGCAAGCGTAGCTCCATCCATTTCTGGCATGATGAAGTCGATCAAAATGACGGCGTACTCCTTAGCTCCACTCGTGATAAGAGATAGCGCGTCTGCGGGACGCTCGACG
>CAZAKW010000454.1:0-1798 GCA_964485835.1 uncultured Bacteriovoracaceae bacterium | reverse complement strand
GGCACCAACGCGGTTTATATCTCGTTGATCGCAACGTCGTGGATCGGTATGGCCCGTGTTATGCGGGGAGAGTTCCTCAAGCATAAAGAACGGGAATACGTCGTCGCGGCCAACAGTCTTGGAGCCTCGCATTTCTCGAAAATCTTCAAACACATTCTTCCTAACGTCTCTCATTTCATCATCCTCAATTTCTCGATGCAGTTCATGTCAGCGATCAAAGCCGAGGTGATCCTTTCTTTTCTAGGAGTAGGGATCCAGGGCGAACCGTCTTGGGGAGTGATGATCGACGACGCGAAGCTTGAACTCGCTCGCGGGGTTTGGTGGCAGTTAACCGGCGCCACCGTCGCGATGTTCTTTATTGTCCTGGCGTTCAATATTCTTGGGGACTCGCTGCGCGACGCGCTCGACCCGAAGATCAAATAAGGCGGGTTCACGGCCATGAGCGAAAAGATTCTCGAAATCAAAAATCTGGAAACCTCCTTCCGCGTGGAAGAGGGAACGATCAAAGCCGTGGATAATGTGAGCTTCGACGTCTACGCGGGAAAAACCTTGGGAATTGTCGGGGAATCCGGGTGCGGGAAGTCGGTGACGTCGCTTTCGATTATGCGGTTGATCCCGAATCCTCCCGGAAAAATCACCGGCGGTGAAATTCTCTACAAAGGGAAGAATCTTCTCGAATTTTCGCCGGCCCAGATGCGGGCGCTTCGCGGAAACGAGATCTCGATGATTTTCCAGGAGCCGATGACGTCGCTCAACCCGGTCTTCACGATCGGAAACCAGTTGGAGGAAGCGATCGCCCTGCACCAGAAGCTGAATTCCCGACAGTGCCGGGAAAAGGCGATTGATATGTTGAAACTCGTCGGAATTCCCGCGCCCGATAAACGCATTGACGAATATCCGCACCAGTTATCGGGAGGGATGCGCCAACGGGTGATGATCGCGATGGCGCTTTCCTGTAACCCGAATGTCTTGATCGCCGACGAGCCGACTACGGCTTTAGATGTGACGATTCAGGCCCAGATTCTGGAACTTCTGCGTGAACTCCAGGACCGTGTCGGCATGGCTATGATCCTGATCACCCACGATCTCGGCGTTGTCGCCGAGGTCTGCGACGAGGTGATCGTGATGTACGCCGGCAGAATCGCCGAGCAGGGAACGGTCGAAGAGATTTTCAAGAATCCAAAACATCCCTATACGAAGGGTCTTCTCAATTCGATCCCGAGTTTGGCGAAAGATCCGACTGGGCAAATCAAAAAGAAACGGCTGGAAACCATTCCAGGTATCGTCCCGAGTCTGTCGAATTTGCCGCAAGGCTGTCGTTTCCAGGAGCGTTGCGCTTACGTTATCGATGCGTGCCGCGGAGTAGAACCCGAGCTTCGGATCGTCAAAGAAGACCCGCGGCTTCCGCACGCGATCCGCTGTATCCGCGATATTTAACGAGGAACCGATTATGACAGAACTTCGTAGCGCCTCCCGATCCGGTCTTCCGACAACCCCCCAGACGGGTGAGGTCCTTCTCTCGGTCCGAAACCTCGTAAAACGTTTCCCGGTAAAAGGGGGACTTCTAAACCGCGAGGTTGCCACGGTTCGGGCGGTAACCGACGTTTCTTTCGATATTCGTCGCGGCGAGACCCTGGGATTGGTCGGGGAATCGGGTTGCGGTAAATCCACGCTAGGTCGATCGATCTTAAGGTTGATCGAACCCACCTCGGGGCAGGTGATTTACAAGGGGAGAGACATCACTCGCCTGGGTCCGGACGAGATGCGCCGATTACGCCGTCAGATGCAGATTATCTTT
>CAZAKW010000453.1:0-1829 GCA_964485835.1 uncultured Bacteriovoracaceae bacterium | reverse complement strand
GTGATCATATTCATCATCGGAATCGCGACGGTCCCGATCGGGTCGATGTGGGCCATCGGATTCAACGTCAACCGTCCTGCGTCCGTGGCCGTGCGGTCGCCCCAGGCCTTTGCCATCCATCCGTGTCCGAACTCATGGACAATGATGGCCGCGAAAAACGGCACGATTTGAATGGTCATCATCTGGAGGCGGGCTTCGAAGGAATCCATGGTGCGGTCTCGCTCTCGTGAGAGTTAAAGTCGCATGTTTACCGGGAGGGGTAAAGCGCTTGAGAATCTATTTAGCATCGCGATAAAGACTTTTCGCGCGGATCAGCTCGAGAACTTTCGGATCAAGCACGGTCTCGTCCGGAAGGTGGCCGCGCGAAATCGCAAGGCGTACCGCCGTGGAGCTTAACCCAAACGTCTCGGGTCCATGCAAACCGGTAGCGACGTCACGGAGCCCCTCTGGAATCAGTTCGACTGAATTCGTAGTCGGCTGGGTGTCCGTGGGGCGAGAGAAAACCACGTATTTGCGGTTTCCCTTCGGCTGGATTGCTCCTTCGGCGACGAGCTTCAAAAATGAATCCTCTCCGATGACTTGGTAAAGGTCGTGGGTCCCATAAGTTTGCGCCATCCGCTCGAAGAAAGGATCACGCCCGACTCGGTCGATGATGGCTCCCGAATCTCCGAGATAAAGATTGATGCGTGGATGGCCGGCGACGAACTTTCGAAGCAGCTCGATTCGTGTCGCGAGGTCTGTCGCGCCCGGTTTATGGACCGGAGTCGGATTCGGGACGATAATGGCTTCGTCCAAATTGAGAACTTTGATCGCTTTTTCGACGACGAGTAGGTGCCCGCGGTGGGGAGGGTCGAAAGTCCCGAAGTAAACGCCGATTTTCGGCTGTTTTCGGTAAAGCATGTTTTTTCTGAGCTGGCCGATCGTATTGCGGGAGCCTAAGAAGACATTCGGATGGCTTCCTTCGACGGCGACCGTCCCGCCCCGGATTTCGCCGCCGACCGGAACGATCGAGTAAGGCACGTTCTTCGTTTCGTCGATGCCCGCGAGCGAAAGGTAATGCGGCCATGTCGCCCCTTCACTCGTCCGGCCGTTCAGAAGGATCTTGAAATTCACCGCCGGTATTTCGTCGAGGGAGTGGTAGCCCGACTCGAGATACGCGATCAAGCGGTGGTGGGCATTCCATAAATCGATGGTGACGACTTGGTTCTTCTCGTTCGTGATTAAGTTAAAGAGCAGCGGATCGTGCCGGAAGTCGCCGCCGTTACTCGATTGAATATAGGCCTTCAAGCGTTCGAGTTGGGCGGGGTTTCGCAAATAAGCGTGTCCCGGCGCCGCCGTCACTCGGTCGATCGGAAAGCCGCGGAGGACGAGCATTCTCGCCGCGTCGTCGGCGCCTTTTTCGAGGACAAGTTGGGAGGCGAGAGCGTGGAAAGCAGTCGAACCCTTCAGGTCGAACAGAGGTTCGAAATCGCAAGTAGCGTCGCAGAGCGGCCCCTTTTCTAAAAGCCGTGAAAGGCACCACTCGGCCGACGGAATCGGGGTGGGCGGTGGGGGCGCAGCGCGGACGAACGGCGTGATCAGGCCCGAAACGAGCCATAGGCCGAGGAATAACATTTCGCGTCTTGAGCGAATCAGGGATCCATCGAGTTGCGGGAAACTCATGCTTCCGAGTCTAACGGAGTTTTAGGGTCAGAGACAGATTTAGAGATCAGAATTTGATTTGTTTTGTCGACCAGAGCGTGGAAAGTTTGCCGCCATGAATTTAACACGCCTAGCCTAAGTCGTCGGAATCGCCATTTTTGGCGGCCACACAGTCATCGCCGAGAATA
>CAZAKW010000452.1:0-1867 GCA_964485835.1 uncultured Bacteriovoracaceae bacterium | reverse complement strand
TCCGACCGCGTGGAGTCGATCCCCCGGATAAATGCGCTCGTTCGGACCGGGGACGGGAAAACGCCGCTCGCCCCGCTCTAACAAGGTCACCGTAACTCCGTAACGTTCCCGCACGGAAAGATCGCGAAGGGTGCTGCCCGCCGCTAGCGAATCGTATGAGACGGTCACGACCTCGATATGGCCCTCCCACGGCGCAAGTTTACTGGCCCGCGGTAGCGGATCGACTCGGTTCTTCGCGGCCTCCGCTCGTTCGGTTTCGGACAAAGAGAGCAGGAATCGCTGGGCGAACCGCTCGTAGACCTCCTCGACGCGGGTAGAAAAGAAAAAGAGTACGAGCCCTCCTACCGCGATGGCCGAGGCAACGGCGAGTGCGGGTAGGGCGAAGAACCGACTGACGAGGAAGCCCGCCAAAAAGAAAAAGACCACTGCCCGCATCAAGAGCAGGAATACGAGAATCGGGCGCATTTGCGCGTTCAACCAATAGTGGTGGAGACGATCGGTTTTTAGACCCGCCTTCGCGATCCCCCAGAAAAACGGTGCCGCGAGAAAGACCGCGAATCCAAAAACACCGATACGGCTCCACTCGACCGAGACAAAGGGATTCTCGTAAAGCGGTCGCGCCATCCTCTGCACAAAAAGACCGATGGCACCGATCAGCGCGGAATTGACGACAAGGATTTGAATTTGCCGTCGCAAAAGATCGCGCCATTCGCTGATGGCCCCTCCGCGCTGGAGTCCCGCGCTGTAACGATCGAGAAACGAACGCCATCGTTCCGGCATGACGGCGTCGACTCGACCTGCGATCGTTTTCGAAGCCCCGACCGCGTAAGGCGTCGTCATCGCAGTCACGGTCGCCACCATCACGATGATGGAACTCGCTTCTTGATTGAGTACGCCTCGAGAAATTCCAAGCGCCGCCATCACGAAAGAAAACTCACCGATCTGGGCCATGGAAACTCCGGAACGCAGCGCTGGCTTCAGAGGTTTACCGGCGACGAGCGATCCGAAAGTGACAAGAATCGTTTTACCGAAGATCACCACCAAGAGCAGCGCAAGACACGTCCAAGGGCGACGAAGCAACGTGCTGGGTTCGATCTGCATCCCCACGGAGATAAAGAAGATGGCTCCGAAAAGCTGTTGGACCGGTAAAAGCAAATGTTCCACGCGCCGAGCTTCCCGCGTCCCGGCCAAAAGCGACCCCATCACGAACGCCCCGAGCGTCGGCGAAAAGCCGAGTCGCGAGGCCAAAACCACCATCGTAAAACAAAGCCCAAGCGAAAGCACAAGGCGCATTTCGTCGCTTAGAAGCCTTTGGCCTCTTTGGATGAGGGAGGGAAGAATCGAGATTCCGAGGACGAAGGCAACGGTGATAAAAAAACCGAAATTAAAAAGCGCTCCTAACACCGCCTCGGTACCGGATGGGCCCCCCGCCTGCCCCGCCGAGACCGTCGCCAGCAGAACGAGTAAAAGCACGGCGTAAAGATCCTCGACGATTAAAATTCCAAGGACGTTCTGGGCGAAGCGCGCCCCCTTCGTCCCCGTCTCTTCGAACGCGCGAAGGAGAACGGTCGTGGACGAGATCGAAAGCATCGCGCCAAAGAAGAACGAGACGGTGGTGGAAAATCCAAGTTCGCGGCTGACCCACATCCCTAAGAACATCACCCCTAGAACCTCAATCGAAGCCACAACGACAGCGCTTGCGCCCATCGCCATCAATTTCTTGAAGCTGAATTCGAGGCCCAAGCTAAAAAGCAGGAAAAGGACTCCGATTTCGCCCCAAAGACTAATGCTTCCCGGGTCGGTGATCTGGGGGAAATGGGTAAAATTCGGACCGATGAGGAAACCCGTCAGCAAATACCCGACAATC
>CAZAKW010000451.1:0-1873 GCA_964485835.1 uncultured Bacteriovoracaceae bacterium | reverse complement strand
GATGTACGTCTACCGCGAGAACGAAAGCACCGACCAAATCCCTAACGGCGTGATCAGCCGTTTTCCTATTCTTGAATCGGGCGAGTGGGAAGACCAGGGAATGCCGAACCGCGACTTCGCATACGCCCGAATCGATATTCCGGGAGAGCGCGATCTTTGGGCGATCAGCGTGCATTGGAGCGCGAAACGTTCTGACGTGCGGATGCAAGAAGCGACCGACTTGCTACGTCTGATCTCGCAGGAAATTCCCGCGGCTGATTATGTTGTGCTCGGCGGCGATTTTAACGTCACCTCCCGCGAAGATGCGACCCTCGGGATTCTCTCCGAGGTGATGTACGAAGAAGTCGCGCCGGTTGATTCCCAAGGAAACGCGACGACGAATATGCCGCGAAAAAAGAATTACGACTGGATTCTCCACGACCGCGATTTGGGGCCTTACCAAGTTCCTACCAAGTTTGGAGGCTGCACCGACTCGCTTGTCGAAGGCGAAAACCTCTTTTCAAACGGCTTGGTTTTCGACAGCTCGATCTTCCCCCGGCTTGATCTGGTTTCGCCGATTCTCGCCACCGACAGCCGCGCACCAGGGATGCAGCATCTGGCGATCGTGAAAGACTACCTAGTACCGTTAAACTAACCACGTACCCGGTTCTTGCCTTAAAACGCGATAAACAATGGGATTGCCCGGCACTAGGCATTTGAAATCATACGCTCAATTTCGCGATATTGACACCAAGCGGCATTCGAGGGTAAACCCCATCCATGCGCATTCTAGCTTGGGTCCTTTTCGCAATTTCGACTTTGTCCCCGTCGCTTTCTCCTTCCGCTCGCGCTGCTGACGTCGAAGGCCTCGTTGGGCTTTTCGAGGAGGAGTTCGACTCTGGGTATGAGTCTGGAAAATGCCAATACAACATACGCTATTTTACGGCCAAGGCGCGCGTGCTCAGACTCGATCTTTCCGGTGCGATTTACCTGACCATCAAGGGCTACGGTCACCTTTGGTATTACCACGGCCGTAGCCGTCCCGGCGTCCCTCCATCCTCGGGCGCGTACCTCGCCCACCACTACGTTCTCGCAATTCCGACCGATGGTTCAAGGAGTGAAAACTTTTCCCCGGACCGTTCCTATGCCGTCCTCGACTTCGACTTCGGGAATCAGCCAAAGCTCGTCGATCTGCGCACCTACCTGCTGGCCATGTTCACATCGAGCTCCGTGCGGGAAGACGAAAGTAAAATCGCGAGCACTTTCGAACTGGGACTCATCTCCCTGACCGGACACTCCGTGACTACGCTCGTAGATCAACTCGGCTATGATGGCGAATTTCCTTCGGGAGCCGAAGCGAAAGCCACACATTTCAAGGACGAGAAGTTTAGGGACTTCTTCTTCAGTCTACCCTAGGGCGTCCCCCCTTGAGCAGAAAACGACGCCGAGGAAAGTACCCCGGCGTCGTTTCACTGTCATTTATGAACGAGGATTACTTTTCGATACGACCGCTATCGACTCGGTTCGTATTGAAGAATGGGCAACCCGCAGCGAAGCTCGTGCCGATATCGACGACCGGGTGACTGCCATCGACGATAGTCACTCCCTCCACATTCTGCGTCGTAACCGACTTCGTGCCTTCAAGGACAAAACTCGTGTCCTTCAATGGCCCGCTTAACTTCGCCGGCCAAAGCGACCCGATCCCTCTTCCTTTACTACTTCGCTGGGCGATCTTCACGAAAGCGGTGAGCTCACATGCTTGAGCGAACTCCGGCACCTGCATCTGTTCCGCGAGAAGGGAGTGCGCCACGTTGATCTGAACGGCATTTGTGGAAGCGATTGCCGACGACGCGCCGATATCACCGCGGCGAGGGCGACGGCACCCATCACCGCG
>CAZAKW010000450.1:546-1886 GCA_964485835.1 uncultured Bacteriovoracaceae bacterium | reverse complement strand
TCGTTGCCCAGCCGACCCTGGGCGTGGACGTCGGCGCGATCGTATTCATTCACCGCAGAATTCTCCAAGCCCGTGAAGAGGGCGTCGCGGTGCTGCTCGTATCGTCCGAGCTCGACGAAATTCTCCAGCTCTCCGACCGAATCCTGGTGATGTATTCCGGACGTTTCGTCGGAGAGTTCGTACGCGGCGAGGCCGACGAAAAGAGAATTGGGCGAGTGATGGGCGGAGGAGTCGCGGGATGAGTTCGCCGAAAATGGATCATATGGATCGGTCGCTCAAAGAACCCGCGGTCCAGTCGCTTCGAGACCCCGTTTCGATCCGCGAAGTTTTACTCGGCGTGTTCCAGCCCGTAGCTGCCGACGCGGTAGTGGTCGGAATTGCTCTGGTCGCCGTGTGGGCGATCGGTGATTCGCCGATGCTTGTACTGCGTACGCTGGTCCAAAGTGCTGTCGGCACGCCGGAAGACCTCGGGATGACGCTTTTTTACGCGACTCCGTTGATTTTCACCGGCCTTTCGGTCGCGATCGCGTTTCAAGCCGGCCTCTTCAACATCGGCGCCGAAGGCCAGCTTCTCTGGGGAGCGATGGCGGCCGCCCTCGTTGGAATTCTCGCCAAAGATCTCCCCGCTTGGGCCGCGCCGACGCTGGCCGGCCTCGCTGCGATCGCCGCCGGAGCGGCATGGGGATTTATCCCCGGATGGCTGCGGGCCCGACGCGGGTCGCACGAAGTGATCAATACGATCATGCTGAACTTTATCGCCGCGGGACTGACGAGTTACCTGACGCTTTATCATTTCAAGACCGACGCCAATCAGAATCCCGAAACGGCGATGGTGGCCCCCCAATTCCGGTTTGAAATCTGGACGTGGTTTGGCGATACGCCGCTGAATTTTTCGTTCGTTCTGGCGCTCTTGACGGCGATTTTCGTTTGGGTCCTGCTTTGGCGCACGACCTTAGGCTACGAGATCCGTGCCGTCGGCGATAACGTGGAGGCCTCGCGGACGGCCGGCATCGACTCCGCTCGGATTCGCATGATCGCGATGGCAATCGCCGGTGGAGTCGCCGGGATGGTCGGTATCAACGAAGTGCTCGGTTCGGTTGGGAAGTTCAAACTTGGATTTTCACCCGAGTACGGATTCATCGGAATCGCGGTCGCGCTTCTCGGTCGCAACCGTCCGCTGGGCGTCGTGTTTGCCGCGCTTCTTTTCGGCGCCCTCCATAAGGGAAGCGCCGCCCTGGATCTGGAAACCGAGAAAATCACCCGGGACTTTAGCCTAGTTCTTCAAGCCTTGATCATCCTCGCGGTTTCCGCGACTGGATTTTGGGAAAAAATCACGAGGA
>CAZAKW010000450.1:0-536 GCA_964485835.1 uncultured Bacteriovoracaceae bacterium | reverse complement strand
TGCGATGAGCGAAGCGGCAAGTGACGTGGGATTCATGGCGATCGTCATCTCGATTTTGCTCTCGACTTTCCGAGTGTCCGTGCCGCTCGTCTTCGCCGCGACCGGCGGAATCCTAAGCGAGCGTTCGGGAGTGGTGAACATCGCGCTGGAGGGGTTGATGTTGGTCGGTGCGTTTGCTGCCGCTACCGCCGCCGCGCTCACCCATTCCCCTTGGATCGGGATGGCGGCGGGAATTGGGGCAGGCCTAGCGCTTGCGGCGGTCTACGCCGTCTTCGTCATCCAATTTCGCGCCGACCAAATCGTCGCGGGCACGGCGATCAATCTGCTCGCGTTTGGGATCACGCCGTTGCTCGCGAAAGTTTTTTTCGACACCGCCGGTTCGACGCCCGCGCTTGAGCGCGCGGAACGATTCGGGAACGAGCCCCTTTATCTAGCGCTTGGGGTCGTTTTAGCCGTCGCGCTTTGGTTGAAGCACTCTCGGTTGGGATTGTGGATTTCGTTTGCGGGCGAGCATCCCGAGGCGTTGAGTACGGCGG
>CAZAKW010000449.1:0-1888 GCA_964485835.1 uncultured Bacteriovoracaceae bacterium | reverse complement strand
GGACGGTGTCCATGACGAGTTGGAGGATGGTCTCGGGCACGAGATTCATACCCTTACAAGGTCTCCAGAATCAGCTTCGGAACGGGTTTTCGCTGCGGGTTGATTTTCAGCGTCGCGAGGAAGCGCTTTTCCCAAAGGACGGGATCCGCGCCGCGCGGAAGGTATCCGGTGGCGATCAAATCCCCAGGGGCAAGCTTGGCACCGAGTTTCTTATGAAAATGGATTCCGACCGCGGGGTCGACGGTGTCGCTCGCTTTCCGGCGACCGCCTCCGAGATCCACCACGATTCGCCCGATTTCCTCCGAATCCATCTTGGTCAAGTAACCACGACGAGGCGCTTTCCATTCGACGACGACCGGGGCGGAGGGAAGTTTCTTCGGGTCGTGGATCATCGCAAGCGATCCTCCCTGGAACTCGACCATCTGCTGGAACTTTCTCCAAGCCGACCCGTCCGCCAATTTTTCCAAAGCCAGTTTTCGGCCGGCAGCAATCGTCGAGACCTTACGCCCGGCTTCCAGCATCTGCGCGCAGAGCTGGATCGTCACTTCCTTCAAATCGGTCGCGCCACTGCCGGTCTTTAACATCTCGATGCACTCGGCGATTTCAATCGCGTTGCCCACCGTATTGCCCAGCGGTTGGTCCATGCTCGTCAGAACTGCGCGGCATTTCAATCCCGACTTTTTGGCGACCGAGATCAACGCGCGCGCGAGTTTCTTGCCCTGGTCTTTCGATTTCATGAACGCGCCGGAGCCGACCTTAACGTCGAGGACTAAAACCTCGGTGCCTTCCGCGAGTTTTTTGGAAAGAATCGAGCCGCAAATCAATGGCAAGCTCTCGACCGTCGCCGTCACGTCCCGAAGGGCGTAGAGCTTCCGATCCGCGGGCGCGATATCCGCGCTTTG
This sequence comes from uncultured Bacteriovoracaceae bacterium, assembly GCA_964485835.1. GTDB lineage: Bacteria > Bdellovibrionota > UBA1018 > UBA1018 > UBA1018 > JACMQW01. The sequence goes on along the minus strand of CAZAKW010000449.1, from coordinate 986 downwards.
GCCGATGATCGCGCACCCGATCGTTTTCAGCGCTTCACGAAACCGTTCGGCGGAGAGAAAAACGTCGAACCCTTCGATCGCCTCTAACTTATCGAGCGTTCCGCCGGTGTGGCCCAAACCCCGGCCCGCCATCATCGGAACAACGAGTCCGCAGGCGGCGGCGAGCGGCGCCAGAATCATTGAAACTTTATCTCCGATTCCGCCTGTCGAATGCTTGTCGACTTTAACTCCGGGTATGTCGGAAAAGTCGTAGCGCTCGCCGCTATCGAGCATCGCGCGGGTGAGGGAAACGGTTTCTTCGGGCGTCATGCCTTTGAAGAATACGGCCATCAAAAAGGCCGAAAGCTGGTAATCGGCCACGCTGCCGTCGAGAAGTCCGGTAATCAACGAACGGATTTCGCCGTCGCTTAAGGCTTCGCCGTCGCGTTTGCGCTGGATGAGGACCGCCGGAGAATAGATCAGGGGTGCGGACATCGATTTAATTTCCTGCCGCGGACGAGGCCGCGATCTTGTTCAAAAAGGATTCGCCGGTGAGCCCTGTGCGCATCGTCGCATCTAAACGCCCGAGGAGCGCCTCGACGACCGTCGCACCGATATCGCCAAAACTTCCGCGCTCTCCAAGGTCGACGGGACCGGACGCATTCATGCTCGGCGAATAGACGAGGAGCGGAATAAATTCACGGGTGTGATCCGAACCCGGGTAAGTCGGATCGTTACCGTGGTCCGCCGACATGATCAAAAGATCGCGCGGTCCCATCGCGGCTAAAATCGCCGGCATCGCCCGGTCGTATTCTTCAAGCGCGTCGGCGAAACCGACGACGTCGCGGCGGTGACCGTAGAGCATATCGAAGTCGATCAGATTACAAAAAATCAACCCTTCACGCGTCGCCTTCATCTGCTCGATCAAGACGCGAATTCCGTCCGTATTGCCCTTCGTATCGATATTTTTTTGGATACCGCGACCCGCGTAAATCGATGCGATTTTT
>CAZAKW010000448.1:0-1896 GCA_964485835.1 uncultured Bacteriovoracaceae bacterium | reverse complement strand
CACGATCACGCTTGGAGCCGGTTATGGTTCCGTCCAAGGCCTTTTCTTTCAAACGCAGGTTTCCGAATCCAACTTCATGGGAAAAGGGCAGACGATAAGCCTGTCGACGAACCTGACTAAAGATCGTCGTAATAAAAGCTTGAACATCGGCTTTACCGATCCCTATATTTTCGATACGCGCTGGTCCGGTGGGTTTGATTTCTACTACACGACCTTCTTCATCCCGTATCGTTACACCACCCGTAAATTCGGGGGTAATTTGCGTTTGGGATATCCCGTCGCGGATTACGTGAACGCTTTCATCACCTATAAACGAGAGCGACTGGCGATCGAATCGATTGAAATTCCGAATCCGGACGCCCTTGACCTCGCGGACGCCAGCGCCGACGAAGGGGTCCTTTCCAGCGTGGTCTGGAGCTTAATTCGGGATCGGCGAAACAACCGGTTCGAAACTTCGGGTGGGAGCTATCAAAGCCTGTCCGTGGAAACCGCCGGAGTCGCCGGGTTAAGCGGCGACAAGCAATTCACGAAGTTGATTGCCAACAATCGTTTCTACCACCGGGTCGCGGGAGATTTGGTCTTCCGGAATTCGACCGAATACGGCGAATCCCACGGGCATAATCCACGGGGAGTTCCGCCTTCCGAGCGCTTTTATCTCGGAGGTCCGAACAATATGAAGGGTTTCAACTTCTATTCGGTGGGACCGGTCCGGGAGAAAGTCGTGGCCGACGGAGCCGGGGGCACGTCCGTGGTACGGGTTCCGCTCGGTGGGCGCTACGAGTTCTATTCCCTCTTTGAGATCGAGCATCCGATTGTTCGTGAAGCGGGACTGAAGTTTGTCTTGTTTTATGATGTCGGAAACGTTTTCGCCGGGCGACCAGATTTGAAAGCGCTTAAATTGCGTCAAGACGCTGGCTTCGGGTTTCGCTGGTTTTCGCCCATCGGTCCTTTGCGGTTCGAATGGGGCTTCCCTATCGGCAAGAAACCGGGTGACGATAACTCGGTATTTCAGTTCTTCATTGGTCCGCCGTTTTAATAATCTGAAGGAGATCAGTTCATGAAAATGATTCAAGCGTTGGTAGTGGCTACGAGTTTGATCGCAACGGGTGCTTCGGCCGAAGAGGTAACGAAGATCGCGACCGTCGACATGCAAAAAGCATTGCAGTCGGTCGAAGCCGGTAAGAAAGCGAAAGCTCAGTTGGAAAAGGAATTCAATACGAAGAAAAAGATGCTCGACGACGAGCAAACGGCGATCAAAAAGCTCACTGAAGAGTTCAAGAAGCAGAGCATGGTACTCAACGACCAAGCGAAAGCCAAAAAGCAGGGCGAGATCCAAGAACGGATGATGAAGTTTCAGGACAGCATGATGCGTTCTCAGACCGAGATCCAGCAGAAGGAAACCGAGCTGACGGCGCCGATCGTGAAGAATCTGAAGGAATTAGTGAAGGATCTGGCTTCCAAGAAAAGTTACCAGCTCGTTTTGGATAAGAACGAAGCTTCGGTCATTTTTTCGAACGATAAAGACGACCTGACTGACGAACTGGTCAAGTCGTACAACAGCAAGCATAAGGGCTGATTCGCGGCTTACCGCGGATCGCGCACCATGGTCGACGGTTTCAGCGTCGCTCAGTTTGTCGAATGGACGTCGGGACGCCTCGCGAACGCAGAGGCGCTCGGCGATTCCGTTTCTCGGATACGAGTCTTACGACTCGCCGAACTCTCCGGCTCCGAGTCGGAACACGCCTCGTTCTTTTTTTCGAAGGCATATCAAAACGACCTGATAAAGGCGGCGCCCGGGGTTTTGATCACTGGGGACCCATTCGTCGCCCCGTTAGAAGCGTCCGGGCTGCCGATTTGGCGGCATTCTGCGGTGATTGCTTGCGCGGATCCTTATCT
>CAZAKW010000447.1:0-1919 GCA_964485835.1 uncultured Bacteriovoracaceae bacterium | reverse complement strand
CCAGGGGTTCATCTCGACGTCACGTACCGTCGGCCGATCGCGGTGGTCGAAGCGCCAGTGGGCGATAGCCGGGTGGTGTTGCCGGTGGAGTGGTATGCAGTCGAGCGGCGGTCGGGGGAGGTGGCGCTGGTGGGGCGCCCGGAATTTCCCGCCTGTGTCTCGGAAACCGTCCGGCCTTTGTAAAACCAGACTCCGCCTCCAACACAAACAGCAATGATGATGACTATTAACCAGTTTTTCACAATAATTTGACCAAGAATAGAGCGTGACCGGAGCGGTGCAAATCGGAAATGCTTACTCCGGCCCGTAATGCCCCGAACAGACGCTCCGCGCGGGCGAAATGTTCAAATAAGATGGGTTTTCCGTCAGCGAGCAATCTTCCCGACTCGGGATGGTTACGTCCGACAAAAAAACGAAAACCGCCCCGCATCACACGGGGCGGTGTTGTTCGGCCTGACGAACCAGCCGTCAGGTCTGAAAAGATTTGCCGCAACCACAACTCTGCTTGGCATTCGGATTGGAAATCTTGAATCCGCCTCCGGTCAATGCCTCGCTGAAGTCCACTTGCGTGCCGCGCAGATATTGCGCGCTGAAAGCGTCCACCAACACGGTCACGCCACTCTGCTCGCCCACGAGGTCGCCGTCGCGCTGCTCATCGAAGACCATCCCGTATTGCATTCCGGAGCACCCTCCCTGTTCGACATAGACACGAAAATTCTTTCCTGCTTGGTCGGGCTGCGCGAGCAGATCTTTAATTTCTTGTACGGCGTTCTCCGTCAGGCCGACCAGATTCTCCGTTGCGGTGGATTCGTTCATTGTAAAACTCTACTTGAAGCTAACAGCCATCGCCGGGGTGTCAAACGGCGGTTCAATCGTTTTTCTCCCCCGACCCCAACTTTCCCTCCGCGCGGCTGATTCTATAGATTTCATTCAGAAGCATGTCGCGCACTGGATGATTGCCACCTCGATGGCCGAACTTCAGTTTAAACGTCTTTGCACCTAAAGCCTGAGCAAGAATTTGATTGCCCATGCAAATGCCAAAAATCGGCTTCCATCCCAGAAGGCCACGCACCGTCTCCGTCGCATCTTGAACCAGTGCTGGATCGCCGGGACCGTTCGAGAGCATGATGCCGTCAGGATTCCAGTCGCGAACCACGCGTTCAGGTGTGCGGCTTGGGAAAATGGCAAGTTCGGAGCACTGAGCTTGGAGTTCGCGTAAAGTGTTTTCTTTGCACCCGTAATCCATCACAGCCACGCGAGGGCCGTTCTCTTTCGCACCTTTTCGAAATTCCGCCTCGGAGCGAGAGACGATTTGAACCCAATCAGAGCCGATCGTTTTTTTCTCTCCAATGAGCTGGGCCGCGAGCTTTTTCGCTTCGTCCGCACTTTGAGCGGGAACGAGGGCTCCCCAGGGAGTTCCAAGGTCACGCAGACGCAAAACGATCTGGCGAGTATCGAGATCACTGAGAATTGGAATTCCTTGGTCGACCAGCTGGTTTCGCCAAGACGAATCACGTGGTGATTGTTGAACTTCGAGACTCACAAATCCATCGATCCACATTTTCTTTGATTCCCAGCAAGCCAGATCAACTCCGTAGTTCCCTTGCATGGGCGCAGTCATCACGATGATCTGAGAGAAATAAGAAGGGTCGGTGGAAATTTCCTCGTATCCTGCATGCGAAGTATTAAAGACGACTTCACCTGCTCGCGGAGAGCCACCCCGCCAAACCCCTCGATACACTTCTCCACTCTCAAGGACTAAAAATCCGTCGCTCATGTTTTTCATTTCTTCACTTTCAACCCTGCATTTCGCCGAGGGCTCTCGATAAAAGCGCCGACCGAATCACTACGCCGTTCGTCACTTGTTGCAAAACACGATTCCGAGGGTCGTTCTGCACTTCAATTGAGAATTCAACGCC
>CAZAKW010000446.1:1689-1919 GCA_964485835.1 uncultured Bacteriovoracaceae bacterium | reverse complement strand
ACGATTCCAGGCCGAGCACTGGCCACGGACCGCTTCGACGATTTTCGCAATCGATTCAACCGTCTGCAAAGCACGAAGCCCGGGCGTGTTCGGCGAGCTGACATTGACGACGACGTAGTCCGCGAGTCCTTCGAATGGCTCGACCGCCGCGCGGTAGTCTTCGTAGGCAAGCTCTGCCGAGGTGTCCTTATTCTTCCCCAGATTCACTCCGATCCGAAAATTCGGGGGAA
>CAZAKW010000446.1:0-1679 GCA_964485835.1 uncultured Bacteriovoracaceae bacterium | reverse complement strand
CGGCGCCGGGACTATTGAAACCCATGCGATTGAAAAGAGAAAAGCGTTCCGGATCCCTAAAGAGACGTGGCTTTACGTTTCCCGGCTGGGGCCGCGGAGTGACCGTGCCGACTTCGACAAAACCAAATCCCAAGTGGGGAAGTGCGGCAATCAGGGTACCGTCTTTATCAAACCCGGCCGCCAAGCCCACGGGATTGCGAAAAACCAGATCCCCCACGCGAACCTCGCTGGCCGGGGCGTCGGGCCGAGCGCCCGAAACCGCTCGGAGTAAAAACCGTCCGACGCTGGCGCGCCCGCAAATCACCAGTGTCCAAGCGAAGAAATGGTGGGCCCTTTCGGCATCGAAGCGAAAAGCAAATTTCCGGATCAAACTCCAGAAAGAGAGCTTCACGCCTCCCCTCGCTTCTCCCAGACGTGCAGGTAGAAGCCGTCGGTTTGGGCGGGACCAAGATACCCACCCCCGAGGGCGACAAACTCGGGGTGATCGGCATTAAACCGCGCTACCACGCCTTCGGTTTCGTTTTTCTTGAATGTGCAAAGAGAATAGACGAAGCGACCGCCAGGTTTAACGAGCTTTGCGTAAAGCGAAAGAAGCCGGTATTGAAGTTCCGGCAATTTTTCGATCTCGGCAAAATCTTCCTTCCACTTCGCGTCCGGGTTGCGGCGCAAGACGCCCCAGCCCGAACAAGGAGCATCGACCAACACGGCGTCGGCTTTGCCGATAAACGCGGCGAGGGCCTTTTCTTCTTCGCCCGGTTCGAGGAGCACGGCTTTCGCATTCGTCATCTGCGCTTTGCCGATCCGGCGCTTCAGCGCGGCGATCTTCGAACGGTAAATATCGTAGGCGAATACGCGCCCGCGTCCCGCCATCAAGTCCGCGATCGCTAACGTCTTTCCGCCCGCTCCCGCACAGGCATCGATCACTGTGATCGGAGCAAAGCCTGGCTTCGGAAGCTCGCCCGAGAAAGGGGGCGTCTCTTCTCCTGGACGATCGGCAAGCATCGGCAGAATGCGGCTTGGATCAAGGACGGCTAAGGCTAAAAGCTGCGAACCTTCGTCCTGGATTTCAAACGCCCCCCGCTCAAAGGAAGGAGCCGCCATCACGGCTTTATAGCCCTCAAATCGGATACCGACCGGCGAAATCGCCGAAAACGAATCCTTACGCGCTTCAAGTTCTTTGCGAATCGCCTCGCGATCTTCCCGAACTCGAACCCGAAGGGCCACGCCGGGTTGTTTCGAAAGCTGGCGAGCAAGGGTGGCCGCGGTTTTCTTCCCCCAGTCGCGCTCCCAAGCTTCGACCATTTCGGGTGGAAAATCGTCCGCCGTACCGACAATCTGGCTATCTGCGACAATTTCTGGGCTCGTCGTTGTATCGAGCGCGATTGCCCGCGCGACTTCGGGATGGGCCTCAAGCGCGCGAAACACTTGGTCGGCCGCCGGCCAGTCGAGTAATTCTTCTTGAGAAAGACTCCACGGCTCGCCCGCCGGGATCCCGATGCCGACTTCCGCCCCTAGCGACACCGGAACTCGCAGCAAAGCTTGAATTCGCGGGGCCCAGGCCGCTTTTTTATTCCGAGGAAGGTCTGCCAGCAGCGCATCCAAGTGGCGTCGAGACTCTACCCATTCACGCCAGAACTTCTTGAAGGGGTCTATGGCAGACTGGCGGACGAGCTGCCGAT
>CAZAKW010000445.1:0-1945 GCA_964485835.1 uncultured Bacteriovoracaceae bacterium | reverse complement strand
TCAGAGTAAAAGTCGGAGCCGGTTTACCGACTTCGGCGACGTCCGCCATTGCGGCCTGGGTCGTCGTGGTCGTGGTTGAAGTGGTGGTCGTTTTAGTCGCGGTTTTATCTCCAGCGGCAAACGCGGGCAGAGCAAACAAGAGGGCAAAAAGTACAGACGAACGCATGAGATTCTCCATAGTCATTGATGAGGTTGAATCCCTCAATGCTAGTGGAAAATCCGGCGCGTTATACAGTGAGGAATTTTTAATCCTCCACGGTAAGCGGGCTCGCTACTCTAACTCTTTTAGGAACGATTCCACTGCTAGGATTTGCGGAAGAATCTTCGGTTCCGAGTTCTCCGCTCGATAGACGAGATAAACCGGGACGCTATTTCGACCGTAGCGCGCCATAAACCGAGTCAGCTCCGGATCTCCGCTGGTCCAGTCTCCCATCAAAGCCTCCACGGACTCAGAGCCGAGCTTTTCACGAACGGCGTCGCGATTTAAAACCACGGCTTCGTTTACCTTGCACGTCACGCACCAGTCCGCTGTTATGTTGACGACCACCGTCTTTTTGTCCGCAAGCGCCGCAGACAAACGTTCCTCGCTCCAAGGCTTCCACGGTGCGTGGATCTTCATCCCCGCGCTCGCACCGGCTGCCAGGCCCTCTTGTCGAATTTTAGAAAGCCCGAGAATGGATGCGATCGCCAAAGCCGAGAAGATCACGATCAGCGACCACTTTGAGACCTTCGGAACTCGTCGCTCCGTTGTTTTTCCGTAAAGCCACGCCGCCGCCGTCACCAAGAGCAGCGCGATCAAAAGAGTCATCACCCCTTCTTGCCCGGTCTGACTTGCGAGCACTCCGATCAACCAGACGACCGTCGCCAGAAGCGGGAACGCCAGAAACTCTTTCAACGTTTTCATCCACATTCCGGGGCGTGGAAGAAGCTTTGCGGCGTTCGGTAGAAACGAAAAGAGGAGGTACGGAAACGCGAGGCCCAACGCAAGTACGGTCAACACCAACACGGCGACCAGCGCGGACTGCGTTAAGGCAAAACCAAGCGCGCTTCCCATAAACGGAGCCGAGCAGGGCGTCGCCGCAACGGTCGTAAGAACACCCGTAAAAAACGAACCGGTGTATCCGTCCTTCGCGGCCAATCTCCCGCCCGCACCCATCATCCGGGTACCGATTTCAAACATCCCGAAAAGATTAAGGGCCATCAGAAAAAAGAGGACCGAAAGCACTCCGATAAAGATCGGGCTTTGGAGTTGAAATCCCCATCCAAGCGTCTGGCCGCTCGCACGAACTCCGAGAAGAATCGCAGCGAGAACCCAAAACGAAGTGACTACGCCCGCGGTAAAGACGAGTCCGTGGCGCCGAAACGAACGCTTTCCAAGGCCTGCCTGAGTAGCGATATCCATCACCTTGATCGAAAGCACGGGAAGAATACACGGCATCAAATTAAGAATCAGTCCGCCGACGAAGGCAAAAAGAAGCATCAGCGCGAGACCCGTCGGCACGGGTCCTCCGACCGCCGAAGGAGCGTCTTTCGTGCCTGCGCGTAAAAGAGCGGGATTAAGAATCTCCGCGACTTGCACTCCTTTATCTTCGCCAAGCTTTAGAACTCCCCGGACCTCTCCGAGCGGCCTTTTTTCTTTCCTAGGAATGCGCACTCGAACTTCGTTCCCGGAACGGGTGACATTTTGTTTCGCTTCCGCGCCGATTCCGTACTCGCCTTCAAAGAAGAAAAAAACAGAACTTCGCCCGCCCTCGGATCGCCCCGAATAGACGATCTCCAATTCGTCTTCCGAAGGAGATAAAGCGACTCGAACTTTTCCCGTGGCTACGGCAGGAAGAGAAGCGACGGTGGACGCAAACAGTTTCCGATCCGTGCCCGCGGTTCTCTTTAAGGTCTCCGCATCCACGACGGGCAATTCGAGCGTAAACGTCGCTTTTCCCGGAAC
>CAZAKW010000444.1:0-1946 GCA_964485835.1 uncultured Bacteriovoracaceae bacterium | reverse complement strand
TATCCGTCGATCCAGAAAAAAAGCACGATCACTTTCATTCTGAAAGATGACCTGCACCCGTGGCGAACCGAAAGCAATGCGATACAAAAACACTACCCCGAAACGAAAAAGTCGGTTCACCCGACCTTCCGAAACGAACGTAAATCCTAAACCACTGACCGAAGCAATCCACGAAAACCCCATGATTCGGGCCAACAGCCCACAATAAATGACGGGTTTAATGGATATGGCATGAATCACTGCGGCCCGTTCACGCCTAAGAATCTTAGCAAGTCGAATGAATGTCAGGGCCTCTTTGAACGGATGCCGGCCTTTACGATCCATACCCCACTCGACCCGAACAAACGGCAAGGTCCTCTCCGCCGGTACGGGCAACGAAGTGCTCCGCGGACAGGCGACACCGATCTCGAATGTCTGCGCCGCCCTTGAAGCCAAATACCTTCTATGGGAGATCAGGAAAGAATAGTCATTTATGATAAACAGCAGCTTACGCTTTTGGGACTCAGGCATCACTTGTCCAACCCTACGCCATAAGCTAGGTTTCCATCAATATGTGCGGCATATCTGGTTTACTCGATCCGACTTCATCGAACGCGCAACTTCGCTCCCAAATCGCGGCGATGACTCGTCAAATCAGTAGTCGCGGGCCTGATCACGAGGCCAGCTGGCTGGACTCCACTTACCCGCTCGCCCTTGGGCACCGTCGTCTCGCCATCCTGGATCTTTCTCCCCAGGGACAGCAACCCATGCATAGTCACTCTGCTCGATGGGTGATCGTCCTGAATGGAGAAATCTACAATTTTTCCGAACTTCGCTCACTCCTCGAAGGAGAAGGCACCCGCTTTAAAGGCCACTCCGATACGGAAGTCCTTGTCGAAGCGGTCGGCCGCTGGGGGATCCAAAAGACACTTGAAAAGACCGTAGGGATGTTTGCTTTTGCGCTCTACGACCGAGAACGGTCCGAACTTCACCTTGCTCGAGATCGGTTCGGTGAAAAGCCACTCTACTACGGGTGGAATGGCGGCAAATTTTTCTTTGCCTCTGAACTTAAAGCGATATGCGCTATCGATCAAATTCGCCTCGAATACGATCCGGCATCTATCGAGGCCTATTTCCGGCTTGGCTATGTGCCGACGCCTCGTTCAATTTATCGCGACATCTACAAACTAGAACCGGGAAATCGGCTCGAGATCTCTCTTAAAGATCCGCTTAGCCCAGAAAAGGCGCATAAAATCCCTTACTGGGACTTGAAGCAGGTCATCGACCACGCCAGGCGCCACCCTTTTCAGGGAAGTTACGACGAAGCGGTGACCGAAACCGAAAGGCAATTAAAAGAATCCATTCGTCTTCAGCAGGTCTCAGATGTTCCCGTGGGTGCGTTCCTTTCAGGAGGCATCGATTCTTCGACGATCGTTGCACTTTTTCAAGAGATCAGCGCGAAGCCGGTGGAAACGTTTACCATCGGATTCGAAAATCCTACTTTTAACGAAGCGGGCTACGCCCGAAAAGTTGCCAACGCACTCCATACAAATCACCACGAAATGATTCTATCCGAAAAAGATGCAATGAAAATCGTACCGAACTTAGGCTGGATTTACGACGAGCCGTTTTCGGATTCTTCTCAGATTCCCACCTACCTGGTTTCGCAGTTCGCGCGCAGCAAGGTTACTGTTTCGATTTCAGGCGATGCCGGAGATGAACTTTTCGGGGGATATAATCGTTACTTTTGGGGTGAAAAAATTTGGGACAGGCTAGACACGTTTCCGACATCGATGAATCGCGTCGTCGGCGGATTCTTTAAAAATTTCTCCGCGCCACTGGGATTGATTTACGGTGGAATTCAAAAGACGCTTCCCAGTCAGTATCGAGTCCATCGACCCCAAGATAAATTTAAAAAGCTCGGAAAAATGATGAATGTCGAGAGCTTTGATAGTTTTTATCTGAAT
>CAZAKW010000443.1:0-1981 GCA_964485835.1 uncultured Bacteriovoracaceae bacterium | reverse complement strand
CAGACCGGGATGCTTGGGGCATTCGTTTCCCTGGATACGTTTCTTTTTTACGTCTTTTGGGAAGCGATGCTGATCCCGATGTATTTTTTGATCGGCATTTGGGGAGGCAAAGACCGGGTCTACGCGGCGATGAAGTTTTTCATCTACACGATGGTGGGTTCTTTGTTGATGCTCGTGGCGATCTTTTTTCTCGCCTACCAACATAAACTCCAGTTCGGATCTTTTTCCACAGCGCTACTGGATCTTTACCGGGTTAAGCTCGACGGTTCGGGCTATTTTTCGACGCAAGGGCTGCTCTTTTTGGCCTTCGCCCTCGCGTTTGCCATTAAGGTTCCACTATTCCCCCTTCATACCTGGTTGCCGGACGCCCACGTCCAAGCGCCGACCGCCGGGTCCGTGATCTTAGCCGGAGTTCTCTTGAAAATGGGTGGATACGGTTTCATCCGGTTTGCCTTCCCGCTCTTTCCCCAAGCAGTGATGGTTTATCAACACATCTTCATGGTGTTGGGGACGATCGCGATCGTTTACGGTGCCTGGGTCGCTATGGTCCAGCCGGATATGAAAAAGCTGGTCGCTTATTCGTCGGTATCCCATATGGGATACGTCGTGTTGGGCCTGTTTTCTTTAAATGCGATCGGTGCGACCGGGTCGGTTTACCAGATGCTTTGTCATGGTATTTCCACCCCCGCGTTGTTCTTCTTGGTTGGGATGCTTTACGAGCGCCGACACACCAAAGAGATCAAGGAATACGGCGGAATCACGAAAGTCATGCCGCTATTCGCAATCGCGTTTATGATTTCCACGCTCGCCTCGATCGCCCTTCCCGGGACCAACGGTTTTATCGGTGAGTTTCTGATCTTGCTGGGTACCTGGAAAGCAAATCCGGGGCTCGCCGTAGTCGCCACGACGGGGGTGATTTTCGGCGCGGTTTATATGCTTTGGATGTTCCAGCGGGTGATGTTCGGACCGATTACGAAAGAAGAGAACAAAAAATTGAAAGATCTTTCATTGCGCGAATGCGTGGTCTTAGCACCGCTTCTTTTTGCGATGGTCTGGATGGGAGTTCAGCCGAATTTCTTTTTTTCGAAAATGGAAAATTCGATCGCCAAACTTCTTGAACGCACGGGACAAGTCGAAATGGTCGCCCAAGCCGCGAAAGGCATCCGGTAATGGAAACGCTTCAGATCGTAGACCCCGCGCTCTTAGGGATGTCCTCCGAACAGCTGTTGACGCTTACACCATATTTTTGGCTGCTTGGCGGAGCGACGTTAGCCATGCTCGTAGGAACCAGTAAACGGATCTCTTCGAAGTGGGCAGCGTTCGCGATCGCGATGGTTTCCCTTTTGGGAGGCCTGGTGACGGCCGCAGGTCAGATTGGAATTCAACCGACCGAACTTTTCTACGGCATGATGGTCGTCGACGGGTATTCGGCGTTCTTTAATATCCTATTCGTCGCATCGGCCGCCTTCTCCGTTTTGGCATCGTTTAAGTATCTCGACCGCGAAGGGCTCCAGTACCCCGAGTACTACGTGCTTTTGATCTTCTCGACGCTTGGGATGATGTTAATGGCGTCCACACTGGACTTGATTTCGATATTCATCGCTCTCGAGCTGATGTCGCTTGCGGTCTACGTGCTGGTCGGATTTCGACGAAACGATCGACGATCCAACGAAGCGGCGATGAAGTACTTCATCCTCGGAGCCGCGGCCTCGGCGATTTTACTTTACGGAACGGCCTTGCTTTACGGCGCGACGGGTACGTTTACGATCACCCAGATGAACTCTTTGATATCGGCTCGTCCAGAACTGACGACGCCGGTTTTCCATCTCGGAGCCTGGATGGTCATCACGGGGTTTCTCTTCAAGATCGCGGCGGTTCCTTTCCATATGTGGATGCCTGACGTTTACGAAGGGGCTCCCACGCCGATTACAGGGTTTATGACCACGGGGATTAAGGCCGCCTCGTTCGCCGCCTTCGTACG
>CAZAKW010000442.1:0-1993 GCA_964485835.1 uncultured Bacteriovoracaceae bacterium | reverse complement strand
GCCGCCCTGATTTAATTCAAATTCTCAGACACGACACCTTTCCTGACATATGGGGGAAGAAGGAAGCAGAAGAAAAATAAAACACGAAGGGTAAGTGACGATGACAATCGAAAATCGTTCCTCATCTCGGCGCGTGCATCGGTGGAAGTGCGAAACCATCGAATTGATTCCTGAATTGATTGACCAAAAGGATTTCGAAGAGCGGCTTGAGAGAGTCGCTGAAGAATTGTATAGCTTGATGAACCAGCTCCACGACGGGGAGAGCGAAAGCGCTCCTCGTTCCTACCGATCTGACTATCTGATCCATCCGGGTGAAACCCTTGAACCGAATTCCTCCGCGCCAAGTGCGGGAGGAGAAGGAGTTTGCGATGGAAAAGAGCCCATTCAAAAAGCAGCTTAAGGCTGCGAACAAAAAGACGACCCATCCGCCCAAGAACGAGATTCGCGCCGCGTTTTACATCCGCGTCTCGACCGAAGAACAAGCCGAGAATCCCGAAGGTTCGATCAAAAACCAAGAGGAGCGCCTGAACTGGGCAATCCAAATGCGAAACACCGATCTCGTTCCTTGGAAGAAGGAGGACGTGTATTGCGACGCCGGAAGATCCGGCAAAAACATGAACCGGGCCGAACTGAAGCGTCTTATCCGAGACATCGAAGCGGGTCGGATCAATATGCTGATGGTAAGCGAGCTATCCCGACTCACGCGATCGAATAAGGACTTCTCCGAACTCTGGGAATTCCTGCAAGCGAACAAGTGCGGGTTCATGAGTCTGCGTGAGAACTTCGATACTTCGACGGCGGCGGGCGAAATGATGCTCTATCAGATCGCTAACTTCGCGCAGTTCGAGCGGAAGCAAACCTCCGAACGGGTGTCCGCTAACTTCGAGGCTCGCGCGAAACGCGGGCTTTGGAATGGCGGGTGTTTACCTCTCGGATATGAACCCGATCCAAAGAATCGAGGTGGACTGCGGATCGTCGAAGAAGAAGCACGAACGGTACGAGCCGTTTTCCAGGCGGTGATCACGCAAAGGTCACCGGTAGGGGCGGCCCGGTGGCTCAATGAAAATGGCTATCGCTTTCGAGTGGATTCGAAACGCACGGGCCTTCGGCCGAGGCTTGAGCATTTCGATCATAACAATGTTTTGAGCGTATGCCGGCTGAAATCTTACATCGGCATCCGTACCTATAAAACGAAAGACGGCCGGCGAGAGGAGGTGGCGGCGAATTGGAAGCCGATCATCGACGTAAAGACATTCGTGGAAGTGAATAAAATCATCACCGAAGGGATGGTGGAATATATGGGGCGAAAGGATCGATACCCCTACGTCCTCTCGGCGCGGATTCGATGCGATCAGTGCGACCAGGTTTTTATCGGGATGGCATCGATGGGAAGGCAAAAGATCAAGATTGGCTACTACGGGCATTCGAGCCAGATGCGCCGGGAACGGGCGCTGGCGGTGAAACCGGCGAGGTGCGAGCCCTTTCGAATCAATTCGAAGAAGATCGAGGAAAAGGTCTGGCCCGTAATTCTAGGAATCCTTAAAGGAACCGCTCGAGAGAAGCTCTATGAGAAAATGACCGGCCTTACGGTATCGAATTTCGGACAGGTGACTCTCCAACGAAAGGAGTTCGAACTCGAAAGCGTTACCGTGAAGTTACGCGTGATCGCCCATCGGGTCGCCGAACTTCCGGAAGGCGTACCCGCCGACGTTTTCTACTCCGAGATGAAGAAACTCAATGAATCGAAAACCCGTATCGAGGCGGAGATCCAGCAACTCAGTAAGAAGACTTCGGAGTTAGGATTGGTCACCCGAGCCCGTTATGACCGCTTCCTCGAAAAGCTGAACGCTATGCTTCCCGAGTCGGGGGAGATCCCCTGGGAGGTCAAAAAGAGGATCATCCACGCGATGGTTCACCAAATTCGTGTAAAGAAAATGGGGTGCCAAATCTTGATGTACGCGGGAATCGAACAAATCAAGGCGGGGGAAGTGAT
>CAZAKW010000441.1:0-2003 GCA_964485835.1 uncultured Bacteriovoracaceae bacterium | reverse complement strand
ACGGAGCTCTCGCGGCGCGGGATTTCAATAGCGACGGTTACCCGCGGCGGACGAGCGACGTATCACGGCCCGGGTCAGTGGGTGATTTTTCCCGTCGATTCGTTAGAGCGGTTGACCGGGGATCGGCGGGGGGTGCGTAAACTCGTCGAATCGATGCTTGAGACGGCGGCGGGGCTTTACCGCGTAAGCATTCCTTCCGTCGAAATTCGCGGAGGAAAAGAGGCGGGCGTTTGGAGCGGACCGGGGGCAGGGGCTTCGAAGCTTGCGGCGCTGGGAATTCGAATCGACGACGGAGTCGTGCAGCACGGAATTGCGCTCAACGTCTTTCCAACGCCTGAAAGTTTCGCTGGGATCCGTCCCTGCGGGCTGGATTCGCCGGTAGGATTTCTTTTGGCGGCGCCCGACGAGGCCGAGTTCGTTCGCTTCGGCGAGGCGGCGGTGGCAGCCTATCGTAAGCGTTTCGCAATTTAAGGGGCGTCTTTCCGCGGGGTCACCCGCCATTCCTTGTCCACGATCAGCCGAGCTCCCCGTTGAAACGTCAGGTAAGACCACGTCCATTGCCAAAGAACGAAGAATCGATTTTTGAAGCCGATCAGATAGAAAATATGGATTGTAAGCCAGGCTAGCCACGCGAGAAAGCCACCGAAGCGAAGGCGGCCGAATTGGACGACCGCTCGTTTACGACCGATGGTCGCCATCTGTCCCTTGTCGACGTAACGAAAAGGCGGTCGAAGCTTGGACGAACTCCCTCTCTCTGCGTCGTTCCTCGCGAACGCACGTTTCGCGCGAAGTTCGGCACGTAAAATCCGCGCGACGTAGCGACCCTGTTGCATCGCGACCGGCGCAAGCCCCGGAAGGGGTGCTCCGGTTTCGTCCCGTGCATGCGCTTGATCGCCTAAAACAAAGACTTCGGGATAGCCGGCAATCGTTAGATCCGCCGCCACTTTCACGCGTCCCGCCGGATCGAGTTCGCATCCCAACATTTCCCCCGTCGATGAGGGTTTCACGCCCGCCGCCCAGATCACCGTTCCGGCTTCCAAGAACTCGGATCCAATCGCAGCGCCGCGCTCGTTGATTTCGGTTACTCGCGTGGAGGTGAGAATTTGCACGCCCAGCGTTTCAAGATCTCGAGCCGCGCGGCGAGAAAGTTTTTCGTTGAAGCTGCCGAGAATTCTGGGACCGCCTTCAACGAGGATCACCTGGGTACGCGTCGGATCGATGCGACGAAAGTCTTTTTCTAGGGTGTAACGAGCAATCTCGGCGATGGCGCCAGCGAGTTCGACTCCCGTCGGACCGCCCCCCACCACGATAAACGTCATCCATCGCCGGGAAAGCAGCGGGTCGGCTTCGCGCTCGGCGAGCTCAAACGCAAGCAAGACTCGCCGCCGAATCTCCGTCGCCTGTTCAAGCGTCTTAAGCCCAGGCGCGTGTTCTTCCCACGATGGGTTTCCAAAGTAGCTATGGCGAGCGCCGCAAGCCATGACGAGAAAATCGTAATTCCAGCGGAGATCGCCCGCTCGAATCTGGTGATTTTTCAAATCGATCCCGTCCACGCGGGCAAGGACGCTATCGATGTTTTCGGCGCCGGCGAGAATCGCGCGGATCGGTGCTGCGATGTCAGCTGGAGAAAGACCGGCCGTCGCGACTTGGTAAAGGAGGGGTTGAAAGAGGTGGTGGTTTCTCTGATCGATCAGCGTCACGCGTGCGCGCGAATCGCCGGCAAGCCCTTTGGCGACCGTAAGCCCTCCAAACCCGGAGCCGACAATGACGACGTGGGGAAGGCGGTCAGGAGACTTTGGAGCGGGGGCGAACTGGGTCACGGGAGGAAGGTTTGCACGAGCCAGGCCGTCCGTCATTTGATAAAGCGGAACGCGCGCGGCGCATCAAGCTTGACGAGTTTAGGCGGCCTCCCATATACGAATAACTCGTCGTGATGGCTCGTAGCTCAGTGGGAGAGCACTACCTTGACACGGTAGGGGTCCCCGGTTCAATCCCGGGCGGGC
>CAZAKW010000440.1:0-2022 GCA_964485835.1 uncultured Bacteriovoracaceae bacterium | reverse complement strand
CAAACGCGTGAACGTACCGAACACAAAAGATCCCGTCACCGCGCGCGAATCAAAGTAAGAATAAATCGAATACGTCAGTCCCCGCTTCACACGAATTTCAGAGAACAACCGGCCGATAAAAGATTCACCCAAAATGGTGTTGGCCACACGAAGTTTTAAATAATCCCCGTTGGCGCGAGCAATACCCATATGCCCGATACGCACCTCGGCCTGCTTTAAACCAGCACGTTCCACAAACACGATGCCTGGCTTAACCCCAGCTGGCTCCGCAAGAGCTGGCAGCACCGAGCCCGAGGACTTCCATGTTGAAAAAAGCTTACGCACGCTATTGGGCGTGTTGTCTTGAAGCCATCCGAGGAGCTCGACGCCAAGGCCGGTCATCCGCGTGTACATCTCGCGGGTTTTCGGCGTGAATCCGACGGGAATCGGGGTTTCCAGAAAAAGATGGAAGAACTCTTTCAAGTCTTTCACTTTGCTGTCTTTCGCGTTCTCGGTTTTGAACGGAAAGTATCCGGCCTGGGTCTTCGGATCGTATTTGTAATTAAACTTATCGGTTCCCTCGAACCACTTTCCCCATTCCGAGAAAACGTCGCGGATCAAATCATGGGGGATCGGGTGGTTTGCGATCACCGCGAATCCGGTCGTGCGTAACGACTCGGCGAACTGTTGCGGGGCCTCAGGATTACCGTATTGGACTCTTAAAACTCGCATGACCCTTCTTCTATTCGACTCGGGGCGACATGACCACTAAAAAGCCATTTTAGGCTCTGTAACTCTGTTATGCGAATAATAGAACGTATCTTGCTTGGTTATCCAGCAATGGCAGATCAACTAATTTAGCTTATTTTCGACCTCTAGCGAAGGTGGAGCACCGGATGGCTCTTTAAGTTCGGGTTAAATAGGCAATGGGAACAACGACCAAGACCATTAAATTGAAAGTCATTCCAATCCCAATCCGCCAGGCAAAGCGGCGGATCGAGCTTGGGTCCGCCCGGTAAGCTTTCCAATAAAGCAGGACCGAATAGAAATTGCTGATCCCCGGCAAAAGAAACGATCCCACGAGCGCGCCGTAGGTCGCGCGCTTAATCAAGGTGGTCACCGGCATTGGAGAAGAAGGGTGGGCCTCTTCCGCTTCCGACGATTCGTCGTCTCCGGCGCCGGCGTTCGTCGCGCCGAGGATTTCGAGTGCCCGCGCTTCGTCTCGAGCCGAGACGCGAAGACGAACCCCACCGAGCGCCTGGGTCGCGTAAGGCAAAATCGAGCCTAGGTGGGCGCCGTCGACGAAGGCTTGAATCTCGTAAGATTCAAGCAAAGTGCGCGCAAGCTCCGCTTCCATTGCGGATTCGAATCGTCCGACCCATTTATATTCCGACATGCTCCAGAGATAGCATGGTTTCCCCGACTCGTGCGCGCGTCGGTCTTCGGTGGTAGATTCCAGGTATGAAATCCATCCTCGCTCCTTTTCAATTGAACGAGACCTACGCGCAGCTGCTCCCAAACGGTGATTCGAAAGTTTGGGACGCAAAAACGTTTTGGGAAGGAGTGCAATCCGGCGAAATCGGAGATTCGGATTTTGGCCATCTAGTCGCGACGTTTGACTACGACAGCGACTGGCCCAGCTGGGAAATGCACCCCGCGGGAGACGAATTGGTTTGCGTGCTGAAAGGCGAATTCGAGCTCGTCTTAGAATTCAAAGACGGCGAGAAAAAACTTCGCCTCAAAGAAGGCGAAACCGCGATCGTTCCCAAAGGGGTCTGGCATCGTGCACTCGTTCAAAGTCCTGCGCGCGCCCTGCACTTTACTCCAGGAGAAGGCACGATCCACCGACCGCTTTAGTGAAGCGGGGTGGAGGAATAAGGCTCCTCCAGATTAAGGGACTTACTGACGCGCCTGTACTACCGGCGCCGGCACTTACCCGAAAGGTCTGCGGAAAACAAAGTTCGTAAAGACCAACCCTGGATCTAAGTGTCATTAATCATTAATAAAAATCATGGAGACAAAAAGCATTTCTCTTATCTACTG
>CAZAKW010000439.1:0-2027 GCA_964485835.1 uncultured Bacteriovoracaceae bacterium | reverse complement strand
GGGGGATACACGACTTTCGCACGCACCCATTGGTTCGACTGAGCGCCCTTCCGGTCGCCGAGAACGGCAAGCTCCTCGCGCGCGCGCTTCCGTTCGTAAACGACCATCCCCGTTTTTCCGGCTGGAAAAAATCGCCCGACGAGTTCCCGAAATCGATGCTCGAGCACACGAACGTGGACGACTTCACCTTCTTCGGTAATGGTCGCCTCGACACGGTCGCCGTGAAAAAACTTTTCCGCTTCCTGCGGGTTGAGAAACGCGTCTTCGTATTCTTTATTTTCGAACTGAAGAAAACCGAATCCTTTTCGGTTTTTATCGATTCGCGCCTTGAGCTTGAAACTGCCCGGCACGTCACGAAGCGGTCCGGAGGGACGACGATCTCGACCCCGGCGTTTTGCGTCGAATCGGCCCGGCTTTTCTCCTCGCCCCGCGTGGGCCGGTCGATCACCGTGGCCGCGACGTTCTCCACGGCCGCCGGATCCGCCTCTTCCTTCTTTTTTTCCGTCCCGGTCGCGAGACCCGCGGCCTCGGCGCCCCGTATCTTCACGGCGTCCAGCTTCTTCGTCTCGGGCCGTAATTCCGCGGTAACTTGGATTTCGAGCCCCGGGGGCGACGGGTTTGGGACCGCGGGAGTCGGCGCGATTCGAGCGGGGCGCGGGCTTATCCGTCCGAAGGGGAGATTTCGACGACGAGGCCCGTTCGTCGCCCGCCGCGCCGGGAACGCCACGGAGAGTGTGCGTTTTACCCGAGCGATCCGTTATAACGAAAGCCCCGCGAGATTCTCGCGAGGCATCGTCCGAAGGTTTCGGTAGTCCGGGTTGGAATTTCTTTTCAGGCCGTTTCGCTGGCCGTTTACCGCGTTTTTCGTCTCGCTTCATCCGTGTGTAAGGACGAGGCTAGCCGAAACTTACAGGCAAGGGTAGCTGTTTCCACGTCCGTCTTCGCAAGAGATTGCAGCGCTGTAGAGCCTCACTTTGACCCGTCCGCGGAACAGGATATCGAGCGAAAACTGCTGCTGGATCGCCATGGCGCCAGATCCTTGGTTCATTCCGGTGAAGCCGTATCCAACCTGATAATTCAACGGGTTTGGATAGACTTGCGGCTGGTTGTATTGAGGGTTGTAGGGCTGGACAGGTTGCTGGGCATACGGCTGGGTGTTCGGTTGAGCATAGGGCTGGCCGTAGTTCTGCATTCCGCTACCGTAGGCTGTGATCTCCAAATTATAGCCGCTTGCAGGCTGCATCCCGTTGCTCGAAGCCGAACCAAGCACGGAAGCGTTCTGACGGAGCTCTGCGCTCCATGTACGAGCACTACTCGTAAGCGCATCGACATTCCCGAAGACCTTCAACGATTCTCCCGGATAAAGCCCCACCCATAGAGAAATCATCTGGGAACTTTGTCCGCCCCAGTTGATTAAGCGCACTGTTTTCTCGCCTGGAAGTCGACGTTCGCGGCGACAGAGATTTTGATAGTCGATCGTCCCGCCCATCTGGGCGCAGGCCTGGCGTAGATCCACGGTGGGTGGAAAACATTGCGCGCTCCCGGAGGCGCTCCGCAGCTGGATCGTGTTCGGCTGACATTGGAACGGCTGGGCCGTTTGCTGTTGCTGCCAATTCTGATTTTGCTGCCAAGGTTGCCCGGGTGCGGGCGCTTGCTGGTTATTTGCTCCATCTTTTTTTCCGCAGCCGACCATCACGACGGCCATGGCGCTTAAGATACAAATTCCGAAAAGTTTCGTCGATTTCATAAAATCTCCTGGGACATTCCACGATGTCGTTTCGCCATATGCGGAATTCATGCCACACCGCGGTATGAATTCGCGGGGTGGGAATTCCTAAATATCTTGGTGGCTTACGGCACCGTCCGTAGCACCCTAAAAATGGGAGAAGTGACTAACTTTTAGACAGCTGACTAAAAAGTGCGGAATTGACAGGGGATCTCCCGATTCGTTAAACGAAGGATCTCCTCTTAGAAAGTGCCCGGGTGGTGGAATTGGTAGACACACTCGTTTCAGGGGCGAGCGCCTA
>CAZAKW010000438.1:0-2050 GCA_964485835.1 uncultured Bacteriovoracaceae bacterium | reverse complement strand
GATCCCGTCGATTCAGGGACTATTTCGCAAAAGACGACGAGGAATACGATTATTCGCCGGGGATGGATTGGAACCGATTTTTTTACAAAAATCGCCGCCAATTTAACCGCCAGTGGGCCGCGATCCTCCTACTCTGTGCCTTTGCGATCCTCGGCTTCTGGATGCGCGAAGGCTGGGTGCTCTTTTTCACCGAGTGCGGAGCGCTCGTTGCGCTTTACTACCGGACTAAAGCTATCGCGAACGGCCTCTACGTCGTCAGGAAACTCCCTGTCCGAGCGCAGGAACATCGCCCGGTCGCAATTGAGTACGAGATCCGGAATGCATCAGAATTCAGCGTTTCGCATCTGAGATTGACGGATTTTTTCACCGGTTCGCGCCGTCCGTTCATTCAGATTGGAGTGAGTGAAGGCTTCGCACCCCTCACGATCTTGGTTTTGAAGCGGAGCATGCCCTGCGATGCCGGGATGGGCGTTCACCGCTTCGGCCCGCTCACGCTTTCGCTTGCGGACCCGCTTGGACTTTTCGAGTTCTCGATCACTGAGGAAGATCCGGCGCTTCTTGAAGTGCTCCCGGAGCACCTCTCGATCGACGGTTTTCGAGTCCTCGATTCGGTGGACTCAAACGCAATCGGGATGAACGAAAGCGTCTACGCCGGGCAATCAGCGAACTTCCTCGGACTACGTGAATACGTCCCTGGCGACCCGATCAAACGGATCAACTGGCGGCTCTCCGCGCATCATCAGGAACTGGTCGTGAACGTCTTTGAGAACATGGTGCACACGGATCTTACGGTTTGCCTCGACATGGATGGGTCGAATCACATCGGCCGGCCCGGCGACAACACTTGGGAGGTCTGCAAGGATGTCGTCGTTTCGATACTCTACGAACTTCATCCCCACATGCACCGTATGCAGCTCTTTTCGCAAGATGCTCGTCTTCCTTTTGGACGTGGCACTTCGCACCTTCTGTCGCTCGTGCAAGCGACTTCGTCACTTACCCCGGTGAAATTCGGGAGTGGGGATCGACCTTTGCTTGAGTCGACGCTTCCTTTCGTGCCCTACGGTTCGTCCCTCGTTTACGTTGTGCCCGTGTACCTAAACCGACCCGAACTCCTTTCGCGGCTTCTTTCGATTTATCAGGAACAAGGTGTTCGATGCGTGGTCGTTCTCGTCGAGGCGAAGGACTACGTCCAGGCGCTGCCGGCCGGTCTTCCGCACCAGGCAGTGATGGAGAAAAACCGCGAGGCGATGAAGGTGTGCGAAGAAATCCTCCGACAGTGCGGCGTCCTCGGCGTTCCGACTTACGTCGTGAAACGAGGACAGACAATCCCGCACGCCCTTGGAAAGCCGCGGGTGAGCTGATGGTAGAAAAAAGTGCGCGTGCGGAGCTTTTTCAGATTAGTTTTTTGTTCGCGCTTGGTATTGGCCTTCTGATCGCCGACCTACGGTTCGATCGTGCTGCTTCGATAGCCCTTTTCGGGGTTTATGTCCTCGCGATGATCTTTCAGCGGTGGATCATGTCGGGAAAGGTATACGATCCGCGTGCAATCACGCAGCAGGAAGCGAAGAAACTGCAAGAGAGCCAGGTGCTGTTCTATTGCGGAACCTCACTGGAAGCTGAGAAGGCAGACGACGAAAAAACAGCGATGCTTGAGATTCTAAATTCGCGTCGCGTATTACTCCGGAAAGCGGCGCAATTCGGGATCATTGCGATTTTTATGGCGATTAGCATCCGATTCCATATGAACTTTCGCATTTGGGACGCGTTTTTTGTCGCTGGGGCGATCGTCATCGTGATTTCCGCGACTACCGGCCACTTGCTGCTCGCACTCGGATTGAATGCGCTCGTCGTGCTTCCGTGCATTCTGACGTTATCGAACTGGAATGCTCCTGTCGCGTATCTGTATCTTTTCTTTGTCTTTCTTACGTTCGCGGCCCATCGCTTTTACGAACTAGATCCCACCGCCGACGAGGACAAGGCGACGATGTTCGCACCCCAGCGAAAGAATCTGATTCGCCAGAGCGCGTGGCTTGCTGCTGGCTTCTGCGTG
>CAZAKW010000437.1:0-2067 GCA_964485835.1 uncultured Bacteriovoracaceae bacterium | reverse complement strand
CTCGATCTTTCGGATCTCCTTTTCGGTTTTCTCCATCCACTCCGCGACCGCGGCGGTCGAATTCGGAGCAGAGACCTCCTCCGTCAACGCCCCATCGACGAACGTCCCTAAAGCCACCAATTTATAATCCGCATCCGGGATAAATTCCCGTAAGAGGCTGGCGATATCGATTCGAATTTCGTCGCCAGGTTTCCAGCTTTCCTGTGCTTTGAATGCCACCAGGAGCCGTTCTTCGGCGCGCCTAGCAATCTTGGCTCGTTCCATAGCCGTTAAGTTAAAAAGTTTTCCCGTACGATCCGCAAGCGAAGCCGATATCCCTTTCAAATTTGTCAAAAACGCAGCCTGGATTTCCGCGTTCTTATATTCGGCCCTAGAAATGTCGACACGTTGTGCATGGGCCGGGCGCAGGATTTTTTGGAGGAATCCCATCGAGTTTTCGCCTTCAGTTGAATCAGGATCACTCCTCTGCCCATAATGATTTGAGGTGAATACGATCGTTCCGGCGATCACAGTAGCTGTGGCAGCACCAATTCCTACAACCCGGCTTGAAGCTTTCGTACCCAAGCCCATCCCGTTAGCCACCACGGAGAATTGGCCCGATGAAGCGCCACTTAAAGGAGGCAGGATAATGCCAAGTGTTGCCGAGCTGCTATCAAACCGAATGGGAGTCGGATGGACTAATTCTTTCCCGACTTCCATTCGCCCAATCTTCTGGGTCAGTAGCACGTGGCTTGCGTAAAGCCCGAGCGCTTCCACCGCGTCGCTTTCAGCCATGGCTGCGATATTCGGATCGACGGAGTCCCCGGCCGGCCGACGCAGTCCGAGAGGAGCAGTCTGACAAGACGATAACGCGAGAAGCGCCAGCATGCCAGCGGCGGGGAACTGTCGACCCAAGCCCAATCGTTGCGTGCTCATCATTGACTCCCTCTTTTTTCGATTTCTGATCGCAGGAGTATCGCGTGGGTCGCAAGTTTATCCGCGAAGGCATCGAGTTCGTTGCCAAGGCGTTCGTATTTTGCGGCGACTTCCTTAAAGGCTGGAGTCTTCTCTTCACGCACCTCCACATAACCGCTGATGACCGTCGCTTCCAATTCACGAATATCCTTCTCAGCTCCTACCAACCATTCAAGGAGGTCGATGTCAGACTCTGGGGCAACTACTTTCTCTTGGCCCGATGCATCGAGTATGCGCCCTAGCGTTTCGAGACGTTCCGTACCATTTGGAACTACGGTTCTCAGTAGGCTTGAAATATCGACTTGGACCTCGTCTCCAGGTTTCCACACACGGTCCGCGGAAAACCCCTCCAGCATGCGATCCTCGACCAAATACTGAAAGCGGGTCGTTTCCATCCTGTTCAATCGGAATAGTAAACCTGCTCGGCGCGCCACTTCGGCAGAAGTGCGCTTAAGACCGCCGACGAATTCCGCTTGTTTACCCGCATTCGCGGCATCCGCCACTGACTGGTCTTTAGCCTTTGCATCTCCCGGCCGGATAGACCGATGGACGAATGCGAAGACATTATTCTTGGGATCGTTGCTCCCCGACGACTCATCATTAGGAAGACTCGCAGTTCCATCATAAAAATTTGAGGTGTAAACGATCGTTCCAACGATCAAACCCGCACCTGCTCCGCCAAGGGCTATAAATTTTCCCGCGGTTCGAGTAGAGGCCGCGCCATCGTATTTATGAGATGATACCCCTGACATATAGCCGAAGAACGCAGGTCCTGCGATCATTGCGGTCGATGTAAATCCTACGCTTCGCGAATCGAATCGAAGCGGTATCGGCGCCTGCAGATTTTGTGCAAGTCGGACTCGTTCCGCATTTTGGGCGAGAAGGACGCTCTCTGTGTAAAGCCCAAGCGCCTCGATCGCATCTTCGCGAACGAGCTCGAGAAATTTTGGATTCAGATTTGTGGTCGCCGGACTACGCGAAGAAGAAATCGGCGCCGTCTGGCAGGCCGTTAATGCGAAGACTGGAAGGATAGCACTGAACAGGAATCTCGAGAAAGCGTAGGACATCGTCTATTCCCTTTCCGCGGCCGCTCGGGCTATTTCCGCGTGAAGG
>CAZAKW010000436.1:0-2076 GCA_964485835.1 uncultured Bacteriovoracaceae bacterium | reverse complement strand
CGGGACGACGACCGCGATTTGCGACCCTCACGAGCTTGCGAACGTGATGGGCATCGCCGGGATTCAAACGTTCTTGAATGCGTCGGATTCGATGCATCTGGATCTGCGGGTGATGCTGAGTTCCTGCGTACCGGCGACCCATCTGGAAACCAACGGCGGAGGCACGCTTTCGACGCGCGAACTCGTGCCGCTTCGCTCGCATCGGCAAGCACTAGGTCTGGCGGAGATGATGAACTTTCCGGGGCTTCTCGCCGGGGACGCCGAAGTTTTGGATAAAATCGCCGCGTTCATCGACGGCCCGATGGATGGGCACGCTCCCCTCTTGCGGGGGCCCGCCCTATCCGCTTACGCCGCCTGCGGTATCTCTTCGTGCCACGAATCTTCGCAACTCGACGAGGCCGCGGAGAAACTCGCCAAAGGGATCGCCGTCTGGATTCGCGAAGGATCGGTGGCCAAGGATTTAGATCGTTTGATCCCGCTATTAACTTTGGCGACTTCGACAACGCTCGGATTTTGCACGGACGATCGCAACCCGCTCGATATTCTCGAAGAAGGCCATATCGATTATTTGATTCGTACCGCGATTCGACGAGGGGTTCCGCCCGAAGTCGCGTTTCGGGCGGCGTCTTGGAGCGTCGCCCGCCACTACGGTTTGGACCGTGGGAGCGGCCGCTTCGGCGCCCTTGCCCCCGGATATCGGGCCGACTTTGTTTTGTTGGACGACATCCACACGGTGGCGATCGCGGACGTTTTTCGGGCCGGTATTCCGACGACTGAAATCCCCTACGCCGCGGCCGCCTCCGATCTGAGGGCATTCGGCGGAAATTCCATCCGCTGCGCGGAATTGACGGCAAGCGAACTTGAACCGCCGTCTGGAAACGTTCACGTGATCGAAGTCGAACACGGCAAAATTCTCACCGGCCGATCGGTCGCCGCTTCAAATACTCCGGGAGTCGCGAAGCTCGCCGTGAAAGAGCGTTACGGGCGCGGCTTCTCCCCGGCTTCCGGATACGTCCGGGGCTTCGGACAGTCGTTCAAAGGCGCCATCGCCTCCTCCGTCGGCCACGATAGCCATAACCTGATCGCCGTCGGTGCCGAAACGCGCGACATGGCCGTCGCGATGAACGCCCTTCGCGAAAGCGGCGGCGGCTTCTGCGTGGTCCAAGACGGGAATGTCACCGCGAAGCTCGATTTGCCGCTAGGCGGATTGATGAGCGCCCAATCGACTTCCGCCATCCGCAAATCCCTGGTCGAGCTCAAGGCCGCGAGCCGGGCCGCAGGATGCGAGCTTCCGGAGCCCTTTCTCCAACTCGCATTCTTAAGCCTTCCGGTGATCCCAAGCCTCAAGCTGACGGATCGAGGCCTCGTGGACGTTGATCGTTTTGAGATTATCGGCGTTCGCGCCAGCTAAAGCGGTTGTCCCGGTTTGGGCGGGCGGGCGAGCGACGGCCGGGGCGCCGTCTTTTTTGTCCACGGCAAAAGATGGCGCGGACGCGCGGCCATCAGATTTGCGATCACGAACGTATTCGTATTGCTTTCAAGAAATGTCTTCACCAATGCCGTCATCGGAATTGCGAGCAAAAAACCGATCGCACCCCAAAGCCAGCTCCAAAAAAGCAACCCGACCAGGAGCGCAACCGAATTCACGTTCACGCGTGTACCGATCAAGGAAGGCAGCATCCAGTTATTCGAAAGGACGTGGAAGGCGATGATCGATATGCCCATGAGCAGAAAAGGATAGGCGTCGTGGTACTGCATCACCCCCTGCCCAAACGGAAGCAAAAGCGCTAGCGGCGCGCCGATCAGGGGAATCAGGTTGATGAATCCCGTCATCAACGAAAGCTCGACCCAGTTCTCGAGGCCGATCAGGCTAAAGACCGCACCGTGCAGGAACGAGAGGATGATTCCCACCAAAATATTCCCCGCGACGAAAGTGCGGATCATCTTCGGCAGGTCCGAATTCAGTTTCGGAAGATTGCTGTAGCGTCCGGCGATCGCGTTGAAGCTCTCCAAGAGATTGTTCTTATCGAAGAGAAAATACAGGAGGAGCAACGGTACGAAAATCGCGACCGTCGC
>CAZAKW010000435.1:0-2081 GCA_964485835.1 uncultured Bacteriovoracaceae bacterium | reverse complement strand
CCTTTCGATCTTTTCCCGTGTCATCGGGCTAACTAAGCTTGCTTCGTAGTTCTTTTTGTTTTTGTAAATCGACAGTACGGTATCGCTCGATTTGCATCGCCGGATTTCCACGGGATCAGCGGCGAACGCAGCGCCTGCAGAGCCGATCAAAAGGGCGGTAAACTGTAATAACTTGGTCATATTTTCGTGTTCCCGAGTTTAGCTAGTTACTTCGATCCAGAACCCTGAATGCAGTTGGCGTGCCTAGCCACTGATCGATCCATTTACTTTAGAGCGTTTCAACTGTCGAAGGTTTGGGCACCCGACAAATATCTATAACGCCACCACCCCGGCGATCGCTACACCGGTCCGCGATATGTCGCTTGCGGTTCATGATCGACCCAAATCTTGACGAGCCCGTTGTTACGGAATGAGAACGCCATAGGCGTAAAAACGCCCGGTTCTGATTTCCGGATATCCGTCGAAGGCGACCGCAAAAAACGGATTGGATTTAAATTGCGAGAGCAAGTCGCTTGAAATGCCTTTACTCGCCCAGCTGTTTGCGAATTTTATTTTTGAATTGCTCAAGACCATCTCTGTCCACCTGTTGGGTCGAGCGGCCGTCTCGAAAATCAACAAACGCGTAGTTAGGCTGGAGTGCGAATGTAGAGAAAATGCAGACTTCTTCTTGGGAGTGTTTCGCTTGCACCAGTTTGTCGCGTAGTTTGAGCGCGTCTTTTTCCGGGAGTTCCGCGACTTCTAAATAATCGACCGACGGCGGAACAAGGGTTTCAACCCAATCGCAAGCAGCGCCCCTGCCTCCAACGGTGAGATCCGCGTTCGACTTGACTCCGATGGCGACGAGTCTGTCGTCCCCACTTTTCCCAATCGCATCGATCGTCCCGCACACGACTCGGGTGCCAAAGGCCATGCTGCACGGAAACCCTGTTGCCGGAACGAATCCGGCGAGCACAATCAATAGAGTGCCGAGAATAGTTTTCATCCAACTCCCCTTAAAAGATTTTTCGGACATCAGTTAATCTTCCGCGCCCGCCGGACCAACGTCCGTCCCGGGGGCCTTGCCGCCCGCCCCGCCCCGACGTCCGCGTCCACCGCGGCGACGGCGGCGTCCTTCGCTTCCACTCTCGCCGCCTTCACCGGTCGACTCGCGCGATGACGACGCTTGTGCTGCCACGGTTTCCGCAGGGAGCGGCGAACCAGGCGCACGCGGAGTAATCCCCATCGAAGATCCCGGAGGTCGAACCGGATCGGGTGCACGAGCCGGTCGAGGCGCCGCCGCTACGGCGGAACTCTCGCGAGGCGGCCGGCTTCCGCCGCGCCCTCCACGATCGGCTCCGCGTCCGCCTCTTTCCCGACCTCCCCCGCGATCTTCGCGTGGAGAATCGGGCCGGGCTTCGCCGGTGATTTCTTTTTTACCCGTCAATTTTTCAATCGCCGAAACCAACGCCCGGTCCCGCTCGGTTACGAAACTGGTCGCTTTACCCGTACGTCCGCGGCGCCCAGTCCGGCCGATCCGGTGGACGTAATCTTCGGCTTCAAACGGAAGATCGAAATTCACGACGTGCGCGACGTCGTCGACGTCGATCCCGCGGCCCGCGACGTCGGTCGCGATCAAAATTCGGAAGGTGCCGGCCTTGAAATCCGCGAGCGCTTTCTCACGATGCGCCTGAGTGCAGTCGGAGTGCAGAAAAGTCGCATCGTAAATCAAGCGACTGTGGAGCGAGCGCCACAACCGCGAAACACGGTCTTTCGACCGAGCAAAGACGATGATCGTCCCCGGCTCGTCGCGGAACAGCCGAATGAGTTCCGAGGTCTTATCTTCTTCGCGAACGCGGATCATCTTCTGATCGATCTTCGGCTTCATCTCCGCCGCGACGCCGATTTTCACTTCTTTGGGCGTTATCATCACCGTGCGAGCAAGCTTTTCAATCGACGGCGGAAACGTCGCCGAAAACATCAGCGTTTGGCGAGACTTCGGGATATCGGCGGTGATCCGGGCAAGCTGGTCGGAGAACCCCATGTCGAGCATCCGGTCGGCTTCGTCGAGGATTAGCGTTTGAATGTACTCAAGCCAGATATTC
>CAZAKW010000434.1:0-2094 GCA_964485835.1 uncultured Bacteriovoracaceae bacterium | reverse complement strand
GGCAAAGTCGACCTCGACTATGCTTTCGGGAACGCAGCTGCCGCTTCGACTCCAGACAGCCAAGACATTGGATTTGATGGAAGCACCTTCCACCAAGTTGCAATGCGCTACAGCTGGTAATCAGCAGGCGTAACGCCAAAACTTAAAAAGGCGTCCGGGGCTTCCCCGGACGCCTTTTTTGTTTCAATGCTTGAAGTCCGCCTCAAAATTACGGACCTAGGTTGAGAGCGCGCGCAAAGATTACTTTCCCCAAAAATCAACACGGCCGGAATCCAGCGAATAAATTCCGCGCGAAATTTTCAACCGACCGCTTTGTACGGCGTCCCCGACGATCTTCGAGCGGACGAGAAGCTGCTCGGTGACCGCGTCGACATTCGCCATGACGGGTTTTCGTAATTTCGTGTCGCCTGGATCGACCGATGCAAGTCCACGGCCCGCGACGTGCGGGCGAATCTCGGAAGCCAACCACTTCTGGTCGGTACTGCCCGAAGACTTCGAAGGATTCACGGCCGCTTGGACCGTCTCGCAGGACTCATGTCCCATCACGACGATCAGCTTCGCGCCGTGTTTTTCCACGGCCGTTTCGATCGATGCGACCTGGGCCGAACCTAAGACGTTGCCGGAAACACGGATCGTATAAATATCCCCAAGCCCCTGGTCGAAGATCAGCTCGGGCGGAACCCGAGAATCACTGCAGGAGAGAACAATCGTATGGGGGGTTTGGGTCGAGGCAAGCGACCGGCGGCGAGCTTCGTCGCGGCGTTCCCCGCGGGTGATTCCACCCACAAAGCGCTCGTTACCGCGCAGAATCGTGGCGTAGGCCAACTCGGGCGACATCACGCTCTCGGCCGGAACCGTGGCCAACGCGCCTGAATGGTTACTAGTAGCGGGATGATAGACTTCCGCCTGGGAAATGAGTTCCGCACCGTCAATCGGCGCACGGGATGCCGATACCGCCACGGGCGTGGCGATAGGCATCGGGGCTTGAACCACCGGGACTTCCGGAGTTTCCACCACGGGTTGTGGACGCACCAGCTCGTAAGGGCCCGACGCCAGACTCTCAAATTGTCCTGGATCTGAGTAAAGAGCACGACCCGTAGGCGAAGAGGCGCAACCCGCAAGCCCGGTCGCGGTGAGGACGGCGGTCGAAGATAACCAAAGGCGTGAGCGAACGTTCATGAGAGCACCCCATAAGCTCTTCGGTCCGTTAGCGCCCTTCTTTAAGAATTTCGAAAATAACTTTCCCTTCGACTTAGCCGTCGAGGGATCAACCTCCGCGACCTCAGCGGGGCGTAAGACTCCCGTCTAAAACAAACGCTTGAGCCACGGGACGGGATTCAAACGCTCCAAGAGCCCTCTACATTCCACGTTTTCTTGCGACGCGCGAAACTTCTTTAATTCTCGTGCGAAACGATCGCCTTGAATGGCTAATTCGAGTTGGTAAAGGGTATGACGATCAGTCGAAACCGGCTGTCCTTTAAGTAGGGCACGGAAAACGGGATGATTTATCCAATGGGCTTCTCGAAAAATATAGAGCGTCGAGAGATAAACCCCGTTATATCGCCGAAGCAAAGTCGCAACCCACTCTGGGTGCTTCGCCGAATAGGGCTGGGTCAGAACATATTGCGCTATCAGTTCGTCAACATTCCCGCGTTTAACTAACTCCCCCACCAGCTCTAGATGGTTCGACCCGTGGGGCTTCGAAAATACGTGTTCGAAGATCTCCCTGTCCAACCTCCCTCGCCGGACTAACTCTGAAACCCATTCCGGGTGATGCGACCAATGGGGCTGGGATAAAACGAACTTTACGAGTTCCGTGTCGGCAGTCCCCCGACGGAGTAGTTCCGCCACATATTCCTCCACCGTCCCACTTTCGACTAACTTCGAAACCCACTCCGAATGTTCCGACCAATGGGGCTGGGATAAAATATACCGGGCGATATCGGAGTCCGACATCCCACGCTCAACTACCTTCGTAAGCAGTTCAGGGAACAAATAAGAGATTGGCAGCTTAAACCAAATCCGGAATTGGGCGGAATCCATCGAGTCGACATTTTTCAGGACTTCTTCCCGTAACTGATGAATATCCGCCTC
>CAZAKW010000433.1:0-2095 GCA_964485835.1 uncultured Bacteriovoracaceae bacterium | reverse complement strand
GGCCCCTGGTTTAGACGGCCAATTCGGATTGGCCATTTAAAAAATCTTACGCCGAGTTGGTGTGCTTTCAAGATAAAAATCTAATAATTTCAACAAGTTGTAGCGATTTGCAGCGGACTAAATTTGCCTGTCGCAAATCGCAGCACTTAAAGTATTGACCGCCGTGTCAACACGGCGCACATACATGTAAATCCTTTCTTGCCCCACTCGCTCTGGCCCAAAGTTTCCTAAGAAGTAGTTCCTATGCCGAAGTTTCCGAAAGTTTCCGTTCCGCGTGTCCGTTTTGCTTTCTTCATCCCCCGTTTTCTTAGCGGCCTGACTGTTCTTGCGGGTTTTTTGACAGCCCTTCCGGCGGACGCCCATTGGAACACGCAGGCCCGTTCCCAGTTTAATCGACTCGAGCGGGCTGTCTCCCAATACGGAAACGACGAACTCGGAGGAATTCGTGGCGCCGCCGCGGTGGAGTTAGGCTCACTCTTCCGATCCTTTCACTTTCGAAAATGGCATGTGCGAGACCCGGCGAATTTTAACTCGACCGGAAATCCGATTGAACTCGTCGTTTCGCGGACCGGGAGGAAAGTTTCACCTTTAGTCGTTTTTTTTCCGGGGATATTTGGCGATGCGCGCAGTGGCGGCTCTTTAATGGTCGGTCGGCAGGCAAGACGCGCAAGAAATCACACCCTCCTTCTTCCCAACCCGTGGGGTTCGCAATTTCAGAGTGCCTATCCAAAGTTTATGCCGGGTAATTTCGAGCGGGAGGCACAAACGATGGTCGGACTGATCAGCGAAGGAATTCGCCGAATCGGGCCGGAGCGGATTTCGGGCATTCACTTCGTCGGGGAAAGCTACGGCGGATTTCTCGGCGCGATGACCGCGCGTTACGCTTTGGAATCAGGCGCATTCACGGTCGAGTCGGTTTTGTCGATTTCGGTACCCTTTCACATCGGCAATGCGATCGGCGCCTTGGACGAACTCGCCGACCGCCACCGTTCCGCTTACTTCGAACGAGGTTGTGATCCTTCAACGCAAAATTGGACGAGGCTCGTCGGTTTCATGTTCGAACTTGTTTCCCGGCCCGCCGCAAGCGACGAACTCTACGGCGAGGGTGAAACGCTTTGTTCCGGACCAATCTTTACGTATCTTGGATTCCAACAACCCCTCTTTCATCTCGCAAAGACCTTGCACGAACGGGCGCCATCAGCGGAGTGGGAGCGCCGACCCGAGTCCGAGTGGATGGAGAGGCTGCGCTTTCGAGACTTCGGGGATATTTTTTTCGAGCGTGACCTCGACGAGATCGTCTCCGAGGATTCGGCAACTTTGCAGTATTGGGTCGAGAAACTTCGCGCACAAGGGGTAACGACATTGGCGTTGGTTGCGAAAAACGATCCGCTTAATCCGCCACCTGGCGTCGGAAGCGACAACGTGATCGATGCTTATCCACCGAACGATATTCTGGTACTTAGGAGCGGTGGCCATCTCGGATTCCGGGGCGAACCCGCCTACCGTAAATTACTCCGCAAGCAACTTCGCGCGCCGGCCACGGCCATTGCGATCGAAAACGCATCGGACGAATCCTTTGATCAGGACTTGGATAACGACTCGGCCCCTGCGGACGACGGGATGGGCGAGGACTAGTCGCCGAATTTCGAGTCGAACGAGTAGATGTGTTTGACGTCGATGTGATTGAACCGAAGGTGGCGCAATTTCATCGCCGAAAGTTGGAGAATCAACTTCGTTTGACGGGTTTTGTCCTGGTAACGGACTTTTTTGATTTCGCCCATGATGAAGGATTCCATCTCGATGGGGTGGAAACAAAATCCTTTGGAGAATTCGTATTTTCCTTTAAATGGCACCAACCGCGCCTCGAATAGATCCCCGCGCGCGAACCCTTGGTGAATATCGGTTTCAAGCACGATGAAGCTTTTCTTGGAGAAAAGGTCCTCGACCTTCAACCCTCCTCCGAACCATGCCCGCCCCCGCAGGCGAAAGATCGAATGGACGGTGGAACAGAAGTCGCGGTAAATCGCGAGTTCCTCGGTTCCAAAATTTTCTTTGTTTTTCCGAAAAAAAAGTTTGATCGGAGAAAGGTCGACAC
>CAZAKW010000432.1:700-2099 GCA_964485835.1 uncultured Bacteriovoracaceae bacterium | reverse complement strand
CTGGGACGGGAATCGAACCCGTACGGTGGTTTACCCACCCCAGGATTTTAAGTCCGACAGAATGCTACGCAACGTTAGCGTATCAATACAAATGCCGAGAAAACCCAGGCATCATCATTCAGCGACGGGACGCTCCGAAGCCTACGAATTATGTTTCCTGTAGAACCGCCTGTAGAACTTTCTAGCTATCGAAGCCAATTCGGGCGGTGTTTCTTGAGTACTGCTCGCACAGCATCGTCCGTCCACGCGTTTGCACCGGAACGAAAGAGCCCTTCTTGATTTAGGACGTCGGCAATCTGTTGCGGCGAACGCCTTTTGACGATTCTTTCCTTTCGTTTTTGCCATTTGGTCGGCGGTAGAGTGCGAGCCAGCTCGATGATGCGGCTCAAAATAGCCATCTGATTGGTTTCTCTAAATCTCGGACGTCCTAGTCGCACACGATTTTGACGAATCGTGATCAGGCGCTTGAGACGGCTCCACTGTTGGGAGATCGTCGGGTCAAACGTGGGCTTCCCGACTTTATTACTCTCCATGGCCGTTCCTGTTGCTTCCAACTCCTCTGCCTGAAGAAATCTGATCCGCATTCGCCCAAGGTGGTGCGATAAAAGCGCGACATGCTCGGGGCTGAAAACTTCGGTTACCCGTGTGACCACGAGGTTTGGGATTTGGCGGTCTAAAGCCTCTGCAATTGCGTGCGCTAACGTAACGGACTGCAACGGCGAATCTTCATGCGAAGACGCTGTGAAGGTGCGCCAAAAGTAGACCCCGCATGAGCGAGAAATGCGCTTCAATCTGTTCTTATCGGCCGACTGGACGCCGACTTCTGCGGCTGGAATGAAGCCAATCGCCGACCTTTCGTCGGCGACAAATCGCTCGCGATGCTTGTAACGATCGAGATGGCTCACGACGCCATTTTTCCCACAAGCGTGCCTCTAAGTCAATTGTTGGTATGGCCTTGCGTCATCATCTCGCCAGCGATAGAGCCGCGCAGCTTCTGCGTAAATATCTGCGGCCCAAAGGAGTAATCGAATGATCAATTTTTCAATCGACGAGCCGGAGTTTCGGGAACTCGTCAAGTCGGTAGTCGCCGAAGTGCTTTTCGAACTCAACTGGCCGCAGGGGCGATTGTCATTGACCGAAGTGGAGGCAGCTCTTGCGCTGGGGATTGGGCGTCATGTTTTGCGTGATATTCGCCTAAGGAACGGCGTCGAATTCTGCAAGGTTGGGAAGCGGGTTCTCTATACACGCGCGCAACTTGATGCGTTGCTTATCGCTCGATCCGCAAGAAGAGGTCGCGATGAGCGCTAGTCCGCCCCGAACCACGAAAGTCAAGATCGAGTTCTACGACAAGTCGCTCGGTGAAATTCGAGACGAGCTACTAGATGCGATCGGCCTCGCC
>CAZAKW010000432.1:0-690 GCA_964485835.1 uncultured Bacteriovoracaceae bacterium | reverse complement strand
CAATAACCCGCCATTCCTCTTCCAATCAGGAGGACAACTCGTCCGTCTCAAGCGTGTCGAAGCGAGGATTCACATTCAGCCGCTCGACTTGGATATGCTTCGGAGCGCCGTCGATCGAGCTGCCATTTTTGTACGGAAGCTAGCCAAAGACCGGGAAAGGATCGAGGCGCCTCCGATCGATACGATCCGCGACCTTTTTTGTCAGTCCGAATGGCCCGACGAAGATATCCCATTTATCGACGCGGTTGTACGTTGCCCGATTTTTGCGAAGGACGGTCAACTTATCCAAACTCGTGGCTTTCACCGTGGTTCCCGAATATTTGTTGACCCAGAAGTCGGACTGGAGCGTTTGGATGTCCCCCAATGCCCGAGCGAAGAAGACATTCGCAACGCAATCGCCATCATCGAGGAAATGCTTCAGGATTTCTCGTTTGACGACAATGCGAGCCGAGCGAACGCCTATGCGCTCTTACTAAGCCCGTTTTGTCGACATTTGGTCGGAGCCCTGATCCCCATGTTCATACTCGAAGCTCCGACGCCGGGCTCCGGAAAAGGGCTTCTGGTGGCCTGTTTGACAATTGTTTTTTTGGGCATGCCATGCAGTGCCAGCGCGCCCCCAAAGGACGAAGATGAATGGCGCAAATCCATTACATCGCATCTGAGAGCGTCACCAGCATTTGTTCTGTACGA
>CAZAKW010000431.1:0-2110 GCA_964485835.1 uncultured Bacteriovoracaceae bacterium | reverse complement strand
GATTTGGCCCGAATCGGGGTGGTCCAAGCCGATAATGGAGCGGATCAAAACGCTTTTCCCGGTGCCTGACCCGCCGAAAAGCCCTAGAATTTCGCCCTCGTAGAGCTTGAGGCTGACGCCCTGGTGCACTTTTTTTTCGCCAAAGGATTTATGGAGATCCTTCAGCTCAAGCACGACGCGGGATTGGTTTTTGATGGGGTTCAATTCCGGGCGTTCCTAATGTTTGTAGAGAGTCATGATGAAGAGTTTGGTGAGGAAAAAGTCACTCACGAGGATGAAGATGCTCGAACTCACGACGGTCCATGTCGTCGCTTCGCCGACCCCTTCCGTCCCGCCCCGGGCGTTGAAACCTTTCCAGCACGCGGTGATCGATATGAAGAAAGCGAAGACGAAGGTCTTGAGCATTCCCGAAAAGAGGTCCGGTGGTTTCACGCTCTCCAGCGTCTTAGCGATAAAATAGCTTTGTCCAATCCCAAGCTCGATCTTGCAGATCACCATCGCGCCCCAAAGCGAGATGTAATCCGCAAAAATCGTCAAAAGCGGTAAAGCGATCAAACACGCGATTACTCGGGGGATCACGATCCGTTTGATGGGGCTTGTGCCGAGCGCGCGGATCGCGTCGATTTGCTGGGTCACTTTCATCGACGCCACTTCGGCGGCGATACCCGACCCCACTCGGCCCGCCACTAAGAGAGACGTGAAAACCGGTCCCATTTCCCGAACCACGGAAAGCGCGGTGATCGTGGGCACGTAGAGCGTGCCGCCGAACTTGGCGAGACCGAATCCGAATTGAAGCGCCATCACCGATCCGGTCGCAAGGCCGGTTACGCAAACGAGGAGAAACGAACTCACGCCGATAAAGTAGATCTGATCCAAGATCAATCGCAGATAGAAAGGGCGACGAAAGAGTTCCCGCGCGATTTCCGAGGTCAAGCGGGCGAACCCGCCGGCGAAGTCCACAAGCGTAGGATTATGGGTTGAGGATTGGCTCACAGATTTAAAGATTAGCGCGACTACCGCAGTCTGAGGGAGGAAATAAAGCGATTGAAATCGCCTTCGTGGACCGAATATTGGGTGGGGCGAGAGATGTACATCAAATCGTAAATACAGTCGCTGCTCGCGACGACCACCGCGCGAATCCGGGTGTCCTGGCCAGCCATTTTTCCGGTGACGCGTCCCTCGAGAGCGTTCGCGCCCGAGAGTCGGAAAGGAGTGTCTATGCGCTCCGTCACGTCGGAAATACCCAGAAACAATTCGTTGAGATAAGGCCTCAGATCTGTAATCCGCTCCCGACCTTGGCGGCAGGAGGAATTGAGCGAGACGATCGCCGACGTGCGTTTAGACTGGAAGGCGAGATCGGTGATCTCGGACGAAAAGACGTCGGAATTCTCGCCAATGCGCGCGTCGGGCGGCATCAACTGGGAATCGTTGAGTTGGCGCCAGGCAGCGCTATTATCTCTGGCAAGATTAAGCACGCCGTAATCGTCCGATTTTTCATCGATCGGCTTCACGTTCCCAACAAAGGTAGAGCACGACGATGTCGTCAAAAAAATGGCGACTAAAAAGCTGCGGGAGATCGTATCCATGAATACGTTCATTAGAAACGAGGCGGGTTTCGACTTCAAGGGAACTCGCGAGCCCGGAAGCAAAGATTTGACGAATTCCGTGTTCGCTCTGACGCTAGAGTCAATTTACACGACGATAAATTCGGGGTCGGAATCTGAATGCGCACCGCGTCGCTTAAAAAAGTTTTACCCGAAAGGGGTTAGGGATCGGAATCTTCTGCCGCTGGGTGAAAACGAGTGGGCAAAGAGGGCCTGCTTTGGCACTGCGGTTGCTTTAGTAAGTTTGCGGAGGGGGAAGTCGGACTCATGACGAGTCTGAATTCAGCCCGCTAAAAACCGCATAGGTAAGAAATGACGAAGCAGCAGGAAGCTTTAGATTCGTCTCTCTGGCGGCCACTCGTGATCTTCGCGATCGCGATTGTGGGTTTCGCCTCGCTCGCTCGGGCAGCGAACTCCCATTCGTCCCTGCAACTGCAGACCTTCAAGACGCACTCGCGGCTGGCGATTGCGGTGGACGCTTCCGTCGAAACCGACTGGAAGGAAGT
>CAZAKW010000430.1:0-2118 GCA_964485835.1 uncultured Bacteriovoracaceae bacterium | reverse complement strand
CCCTGGTACGCGAGATATCCAACGGTGAGCAACACTAAATCTGCGGAAATGGGCATCCCCAAGCCCGCCAGAAGGAGCGAAAATCCCACGACAGGGTAAAAATAAGGGTTAGCCGAGGTGAGATAGGTTTCTACCCAAGTAGGCATGCGACGCTCACTCCGACGCTAATGACCGTCTTTTACAGATCGTTTCCGTCCGTTCCTCGATCTCCCGATTCCACTGCTCTATTTGTTCTTCGTTCAAGGACAACGGGTTGCGGATTGGACAATAAGCAAAGCGCGGAAAAACAAAATTCTCGCGCGGTTCTCCCAAGACCGCCATTGCGACCGGTTCGACTTCTTCGATCGACATGCGGCCCATCAGGTACTCGGTCCTGGCGATCTCAAACGCAGTCAAAAACGGGAAAATCGCGGGAGGAAGCCTTTGGTTAACGACTTTACGAATATAGATCGCGAGAATCCGATGGGGAGCAAAACGATAGAGTTCGTCGTAAGCCTCTACATCCGACTGAGTATCGTCACCGACTAAAATGAACGAGTCCTCTGGATGGGAATCAAGGATGCGCTTAAGAGCCCCCACTTTATAGGAGTGATTTGCATTGAAAGAAAAATTGGATTTTAAAGTAATCGATCCCGGAGGATACGCATTGGTTTCTAAAAACCGGTGGACTTGGGGGGTTAACACCTCGGGAGCGGCTGATAGATATTCGAACTCGTAGTGCCGCACTCGCGCCATAGATTGATACAGTTCGGGCATGCCCGCGAACGAACGCGACGAAAAAAAAGCATTCGCAACGCTCGGCCAGGTGCTGCCGACGTTCGCGATTTTAGCGGTATCGTCGATATCGCTCACCACTCGGATGGCGGCCGGTGTGTCCCCAGCACAAAGAAAAATTCCAAAAACGAGAAATCCCAACGGACGCATTGGGCGAGCCTATCGAACTTCCGAATCGACCGCAATCACGGCCTAATCTTGCGTTATTCCAGCTTTTCTACCGGGATTTTTGGATATTCTTTCGCGACCCGCGGCCGACACCTGGTTCCGGCCCGCATGTTTCGATTCGTAAAGCGCGCCATCGGCAAGCTTTAACACCTCCTGGGCTGAGAGGGTGGAGTTGAAAGCGGCGACACCGACACTGACCGATACCCGTCCGAGAGGTTGATGCTCCCCAAAAGGGAAGGTCTCGTTTGCGATCGCCGCGCGCGCGCTTTCCGCGTAAGCTATCCCCGCTTCAAGATCCGCCCCGGCGACCAAAACTACGAACTCTTCCCCGCCGTAACGGGCAACGAACTCGCTTCGTGTCGAAACCGCACGCAGGACTCGCGCGATTTGCCGCAGCACCTCGTCTCCGGCCGGATGGCCATTGCGATCGTTGAAATATTTGAAATGATCGACATCGAAAAAAACCGCGCAATAAGATTGGCGTTTGATCTGGGCGCGTTCGTGCTCCAAAGCTAGCCGCGAGCTGAACGAGCGAAAATTCGCCAAGCCGGTCATTTCGTCGGTGAGGGATTGGCGCTCGAGTTGAATCTGCCGCGATCGTTGGACCGTGACGTCTTGAACAAGCAGCTGATAAACTTCGCAAAGGTCGGCTAAGCCGACTCGCGCCGCTTCAAGCTCAAGAATCCGGCCATCCGAACAAGTCACTTCGTAAACGCCCGAACCGCCGACGAGCCATCGGGAGACGGAGTCGCGCTCTTCGTCCGGGAAAAAATCAAGAAAGCAGGCGCCGTCCGCGGGGTGGTCGCGCTCTAATAGATCGCGGAATGCGCCATTGGTTTCCAGTATTTCGAAGCTCTGGAGATCGATCAACGCGATCCCGTCGCTCGCCCGCTCGAATAGATCCGAATAACTCGCGAGTTGGGAGAGTTTTCCCCCGACGAATCGACCCTCCAGGCGCTCACGCGCAAGCGAACCAACCCGTGTGGACTTAGGCAGGGGCTGGATCGGACGAGAGGAGGATTTGGTTCTTCGTTTCACGTTCCTTACTCATCGAAAGAACACGCGATCAAATAAAGCGAAAACGGCGTCAATGAAATGACGAGGGAGCCGGAGAAACCTCCGCCCCCCTCGAATAAGGACAAGGACCCTGGTCTAAAAAGCTTCGTTATACGCTAC
>CAZAKW010000429.1:0-2121 GCA_964485835.1 uncultured Bacteriovoracaceae bacterium | reverse complement strand
CGCTCAGCGAGCGCAGAGAGAGCGTCGATTCAGGGTCTTTCTATTCATGGTCAGAACAACGAGCAATGCTCGCGTCGCTTCCGCGTCCCAAGAATAGATCGAAGCTGCTCGTGTCTTCGTAGCCCCGATAGACCAGGGAAGAAGTCATCCCGCTTTCATCCATGATGTCGTATCGGGTTTCATACGATCGCGGATTCTCGTACTTTATCACCCGAGTGTCGGGAGTTTCAATTTCGACTGAAACGACATCAGAGGAGGAGCCTTCAATTTCTATAGATAGGCCGTTAAACACGCTTTCTAGGGTCTTTAACGAGATCGTGCATTCACGATCATTGTAGTCTCCTTGAATCGTTCGGTAATTTAGGAAGATGTCCCTGATTTTCCCGAATCGCGTCCTTGGGTTTAGATGCACTAAAGCGCCCAAATTTTAGCGGGTTTTTAGCTAGCAGGCTCAGTTCGCATTTCCTTCGTCGGCATACGGATTGAAGTTGTTTTCAAGCTCGTTCGTCCAGTGATTGGGCTCGCAATACCCAGGAGCGTAGACAACCTCGATCTTCACTCGATCCGGGTCTTCAAAGAACACTGAATAGTAGTCTGGGTCCCCAGTGGGTTGCCCTGCATAAAGGGCGGTAATTCCATGAGGTTTCAGGATTTTTCGATAAAGTTCATCTACCTGCTGCTTCGAACTCGCATAAAGGGCGAGGTGGTTCAATCCGATACGCTTGCGATGGTAACCTGCGCTCGCATACTTTTCTTCAACCGGACAGAAAACGATCTTCATTTCTCCATCTGAGAACGTAGTGTGGCTGGCCTGGCATACAATACGCGCCCAGCCTAGGAAGGGCAGGACCAAGTCATAAAAGCGGATGCTCTTGGCATAATCGGAAACGTAAATTTCGATATGACTTATTTTTCCCATTGAATCGGCAAAGTATTGGAGTCTCGCTCATCTGTCTAGCAGTCCAAAGGTTCACTTCTAAATCTCGCTTCGAGATTCTTCGCTCAACCGCGCGCCGACGTACTTCCTTCTCGACGCTGGTACTCACCACCGCCGCCCGGCGCACGACCCCCACTTGCGATCGCCCAGCCAGGAGAAAACGCCGCTATGCGTTACACTCTCCCGAACGAGAAACGCTCAAAAAGCGACAAAGAGATTCGCCTCGGTCTTCGCAGACGGTCTACCCACGCCGCCTCGCGTAACAAAGATTTTCAAGACCCGTGCTATACTCAAATCATTCCCCATTCAGAACTTTTTATATAACCAGGAGCCGCCCATTTCATCCCCTCGAGAAAAGCCCCCCCAGACCGGTCCCGCGCCTAAAGGCCAGTACAAGTGCTACATCTGCCGTCAGTTCTACCCGAACCGCGATGGGGACTGGCATCACTGGAACTCCATGGAAGTTCACCTCTGCCGGATCTGCGAGAAGGAAACCCGGGACGCACCCGAGCGCAAAAAGTAGAATTCGCCCAGAATTGGATTCGATTTTCTAAAAGACAAAAGGCCCGGATCTCTTTCGAGACGGGCCTTTGTTTTTGTCTAAATGGCGGGAGTGACCGGACTTGAACCGGCGGCCTTCGCCGTGACAGGGCGACGTTGTAACCAACTCAACTACACCCCCGCATTTTCAGACAGACCCAAGGATTAATGGAACGGGAGCAAGTTTGTCAAACCTGAAATCGGCTAATTTTCGGTTGGGGATCTACGTCTCCCCGTGTTACATCCGCCGCGTTAACGACAACTGCTTCTTCGAACGAGTGATCAAAGTCTTCGCCATAGTGGCCAACGCCTTTTGCCTCCATTCAAGCAAGCCTTTCTCAATCTGACTTTGGAGGTCAAATGGGCAAGAAACTTTACGTGGGAAATCTCCCTTATTCCGCAACCGAGCAGGTCCTCGTGGACTCGTTCTCGCAATTCGGCACCGTCTCCTCGGCTAAAATTATCACCGACCGCGAAACAGGTCGCTCGAAGGGCTTCGCCTTCGTCGAAATGTCCTCGGACCAAGAGGCTGCCGACGCAATCGCTAAGCTGAATGGCGCTGATTACGAGGGCCGTACCCTAACTGTGAACGAAGCTCGTCCGATGGAGCCTCGCGCCGGTGGTGCAGGCGGCGGATTCGGTGG
>CAZAKW010000428.1:0-2122 GCA_964485835.1 uncultured Bacteriovoracaceae bacterium | reverse complement strand
GCCCGCTCGACTCGTTTCTCGACGGATCTTGCGATGATGCTCGAAACACCGATTGTCCACGTCAACGGAGACGATCCGGAAGCCGTTTGGCACGTCGCCCGCCTGGCGACCCAGTACCGCCAAAAATTCAAAAAAGACGTCTTCATCGACCTGATCTGCTACCGCAAACACGGGCACAACGAAGGCGACGAACCTTCGTTCACCCAGCCTATGATGTACGCAAAGATCAAGACCCATACCTCCACTCGCGAAATCTACGCGAATCGTTTGGACCAAGGAGGCGTCCAACCCGCCGACGCTTCCGCTAAAGTCGTCGAAGAGATCATGGCTAAACTCACGGCGGCCCAAACGAAGACCCGAGCCGAAAAACCCATGCCGTACGTTTCGGTTTTCGGCGGCGATTGGAAAGGATTTAAAATCCCCTCCGACGAAGATCTGTTCCGACCCGTGGCGACCGCAGTCGAAGAATCGGTTCTGAAAGAAATCGCCCAAAAACTCAACACCGTGCCCGAAGGCTTTCACGCCCATTCAAAACTCGGTCGTTTCCTCGAGGGGAGATTGAAGGCGGTGACCGAGGGCAAAGGAATCGACTGGGGCAATGCCGAGTCGCTCGCCTACGGGTCGCTCTTGCTTGAAGGACATCCGGTGCGTCTTTCCGGGCAAGACGCCGAGCGGGGGACATTCACCCATCGCCATTCCGTCCTAAGCGATACGGAAACGGGCGAAAAGCTCTGCCTGCACAATCATCTGCGGGAAGGCCAGGCGCCTTTCATGGTGCACAACTCGCATCTCTCGGAAACCGGTGTGCTCGGGTTCGAGCATGGATATTCCCTGGGAGCGCCGAACACCCTGGTCCTTTGGGAAGCGCAGTTCGGTGATTTCGCCA
The DNA here is from genome assembly GCA_964485835.1 of uncultured Bacteriovoracaceae bacterium. Taxonomy (GTDB): domain Bacteria; phylum Bdellovibrionota; class UBA1018; order UBA1018; family UBA1018; genus JACMQW01. Next base: position 1,236 of record CAZAKW010000428.1, on the reverse strand, counting down.
ATGGCGCGCAGGTAATCATCGACCAATTTATCGCAAGCTCAGAATCCAAATGGCAGCGGATGAGCGGACTCGTACTCTTGCTTCCCCATGGCTACGAAGGCCAAGGACCGGAACACTCAAGTGCTCGGCTTGAGCGGTTCTTGCAATTGAGCGGACGAAATAATCTGATCGTCGCGAATTTTTCGACTCCGGCGCAGATCTTTCACGGGCTACGGCGCCAACTGAAATGGGACTTCCGAAAGCCTTTGGTGATCATGTCTCCGAAGTCTTTGCTTCGGCACCCGCTCGCTACCTCGACGCTTGAGGAGCTCTCGAAGGGGGCGTTTCAAGAAGTGATTGACGATCCGACGCTCGCCGCCGGCGTACCCTCGATGACCATCGAGACGGTAAAGCGCGTCCTCCTTTGCAGTGGGAAAGTCTATTACGATCTTTTCGCGCGTCGAGCGGAGCTAAAGCGCGACGATATAGCGATCGTGCGGTTGGAACAGATTTATCCGTTCCCGGCCTGGAAAGTAGCGGAAGTGCTCTCGCGCTATCCGAACGCGGAGTTGGTGTGGGCCCAAGAGGAACCTCGCAATATGGGCGCTTGGTCCTTCGTCCACGGAATGTGGGCCGGAGGTCTCGCCGATTTCGCTTCTCAAGCTGGAAATCGAGCGATTCGTTATTGCGGCCGCGAGGTGGGCGCTGCGCCGGCGGTCGGCTCGATGAAGCTTCACGAAATCGAATTAAAGGCTTTCATGGAAAAAGCCTTTGCCTAAATTTTCCCGAATTTTAAGAAAGGACCTTCAGTCATGAGAAATAGTGTCGTCGCCCCGAGCGTCGGAGAGTCGATTACCGAAGTCAGCATCCTCAAGTGGGCGAAGAACCACGGAGACGCGGTCAAGCCGGGCGATCTTCTTTTAGAGATCGAATCCGATAAAGCCACCGTCGAACTCGTCGCCGAACACGCCGGAACCCTACAAATCGTGAAACAAGCCGGCGAACGGATCCCGATTGGAGAGACCTTAGGCTTCATCGACGACTCGATCGCTCCGAGCGCCGGCGCCGCGCCGGCCGCTTCGGCTCCTGCGTTGCCGCCGGGTCCGGGTGGCGCTCCGAAAGCTCCGCCTGCGATGCCACCGGTTCCCGGCGCCGCGCCGAACATGGCGCCTGCCTCTACCGCGCCTAAGGCTCCACCTACCGCTCCGTCAATCGCACCCCCTTCAGTTCCACCGTCATTCGCACCCCCGAGCCCGC
>CAZAKW010000427.1:0-2123 GCA_964485835.1 uncultured Bacteriovoracaceae bacterium | reverse complement strand
GCTTGAAAGAAGCAAAAGACCTCGTTGAAGGCGCGCCAAAGGCCCTCAAAGAAGGCGTTGCTAAGGCTGAAGCCGAAGAAATTAAGAAAAAGCTCGAAGCTGTCGGCGCTAAAGTCGAAATCAAGTAATACGATTCCGACCGTCCTGAACGGCCTTCTGGTTAAGATACCGAGCCGCGTTATCTCTTCCGACTGGCATTTGCGTACCCCTGGCAACATTCGTTCCAGTTCGCGCGAATGCATTTCTTGGGCCTTGTGTTTCAAGAAAATCTGGATAGGATGACGCGGCTACGGATCGTTTAGTCTTTTCAGGTGCTCCCGAGCCTTTCGCTGGGTGGTGCCTGTTTTCAGTTTCGCGACTTCGTGTTTCGAAACCGACAAAACGTATTTTGTAGTCGGTTTACCTCGTCCCTCTTCTCGCCTAAGGAGTCAGCAGCATGGCCTCTCTCTTCTCGGAGAACCGCCGCATTCGCAAAGATTTCTCCAAAATTGCGACCCCGGTTGAAATCCCTAATCTGATCGATTTGCAGCGCAAATCTTACGAAAAATTCCTTCAAGCTGACGTGGCGCCAAGCAAGCGCGACACGAGTGGTTTGCAGGCAGTTTTCAAATCTGTTTTTCCAATCGACGACTTCAATAAAACGGCGTCTCTCGAGTTCGATCACTACGTGCTCGAAAAACCGAAGTACGACGTCGACGAGTGCCGCCAACGGGGCATGACGTTCGCCGCTCCTCTAAAAATCACCGTTCGCCTCGTGGTTTACGATGTTGATGAGGAGGCTGGTACGCGGAACATCCGCGATATTAAAGAGCAAGAAGTGTACATGGGCGAAATTCCGCTCATGACCGAAGCGGGCTCTTTCATTATTAACGGCACGGAGCGCGTCATCGTATCACAGCTTCACCGTTCGCCAGGGGTCATCTTCGATCACGACCAAGGGAAGTCGCATTCTTCGGGTAAAATTCTTTACTCCGCGCGTGTTATTCCCCATCGCGGATCTTGGCTCGACTTCGAATTCGACCACAAGGACCATCTCTACGCACGTATCGACCGTAAGCGGAAATTGCCGGCGACGATCGTTCTGCGTGCAATGGGAATGGGTACGGAAGAGATCCTTAAGTACTTCTACAAGGCCGAGACGATCTACTTCGAAAAAGACAAATACTTCAAGAACGTCGACCTCGATATCCTCGCCGGCCAGCGCGCTGAAGACGACATCGTTGATCCGAAGTCCGGAAAAGTAATCGTTAAGAAGAACCGGAAGTTCACGAAAGCGGTCATCAAAGACATTTCGGACGCCGGGATCAAAAAACTCGAAATCTCCGCAGAAGCGGTCGTAGGCCGCGTGGCCTGCGAAGACATCGTCGACGAGAAGACCGGCGAAGTGATCCTCGAGTGCAACGGTGAGCTTTCCGACGCAAAAGTGAAGGAACTTAAAGCTCAAGGCATCAAGCAAGTCCGCGTGATTTACACGGACAACTTGGTGTTTGGATCCTTCGTTCGTGACACCTTGGCGATCGATAAGGTCAGCACGCCTGAAGAGGCGCTGATCGAGATCTACAAGCGGATGCGGCCCGGTGATCCTCCAACGATCGAAGCTTCCAAGCTTCTTTTTGACAACTTGTTCTTCAACTCCGATCGTTACGACCTTTCTACGGTCGGCCGCTTGAAGTTGAACTATAAGTTCCCCGAAAATAAAATTTCGGTCGAGACGACCGTACTGACGAAAGAAGATATTCTTTCGACGTTGTTCTACCTCTGCGAACTCAATAACGGCCGCGGCACGATCGACGATATCGATCACCTCGGAAATCGTCGGGTTCGTCCGGTGGGCGAATTGATCGAGAACCAATACCGCATCGGTTTGGTTCGCATGGAGCGCGCGATTAAAGAGCGGATGTCGATCCAAGAGATCGAAACCCTCATGCCGCACGACTTGATTAACCAGAAGCCGGTTTCGGCAGTGGTGAAAGAGTTCTTCGGCTCGTCCCAGCTTTCGCAGTTTATGGACCAAACCAATCCGCTTTCGGAAGTCACGCACAAGCGTCGTCTCTCGGCCCTCGGGCCGGGTGGTCTCACTCGCGAGCGCGCTGGATTCGAAGTCCGCGACGTTCACAACACCC
>CAZAKW010000426.1:0-2137 GCA_964485835.1 uncultured Bacteriovoracaceae bacterium | reverse complement strand
GAAAACCACACGCTTAATTAATGGGCTTTTACGATAGCGTGGACCCACATGTCGTTTGTGCCCAAATTAAATACATTAAAGACTTCGGATTTGATTTCGTCGCCTATGACTGGTTTTGGGGTCGCCACTATTTTCATAACATTAACGACCCACAGGCCTACTACCCCGGTCATACTCCAAATGCGGCCGCCGGTTATGTCCGCGCTAAAATTCCTGGTATGGAAGACATGAACGCGCCGCTGAATGCGATGCTGGCGCAAAACGACAAATTTCCTACGGCAAAAAAAATGAAATTCGCGCTGAACTGGTCCGAAGACAGCTTGGGCCGTTGGCTCGAATGGCTAAAAATTGAAACGAATCCCGGCAATCTTCCGAATGAAAAAGCCTCCAAGGAACTCTACTTTGCGGTCCATGAAAAAATGACCCAGCTTTGGATTGATAAATACTTTAAACGCGCTGACTACTTGCTCTCCCCAGACGGAAGACCGGTGGTTTACGTACTCAATCCAGGCGATCAGGCGTTTAAGGCCGCGTACTACGGTTTAACGATGAGACAGCTCCTCAATCGCTCTGTCCAACTTGCGCAAAGCAGGGGCTTAAAAGGGATTAAATTCATCGCTGTCTCTGCAGGCCCGATGCTCGAAAGTCACCGGATGTACGGCGTTCCGACCCGGTGGAGTGTCCCTAGTGGCAAAAAACCCTGGGAAGGAAAAATGGAGGGCCGACTTCTTTTTCAGGAACACTATGCGCAGCTCCCTGCAATGGGCTTTGAAGGCATGACGACCTACGTTTATCATAGCTACGACTACCACGAGAATCGTTCCTACGACGATATGCGAGCCACCTACCAACTCCATTGGGATCGCTGGAAGAACACGGCGACTGTGAATTCAAACATGGAGTATCAGGTACCTGTCGCCATGGGATGGGACCGCAGGCCCGGTGGCGGTTCGTGGCCTCAGACGACCGGGTTTCCAAGCGATCCGAGTTTAGATCGGGTGAGGAGCACTCCCAGTACCTTCGGGAAAAAACTCGAATCCGCTAAAAGCGTGGCCGATCGCTATACCAAGCCGAAAGAGCATAATACGATCATGGTTTGCTGCTGGAACGAGTACATCGAGGGCAATCATATCGAGCCTTCCGTGACTTACGGAACACAGTATCTCGAGGAAATTCGTCGAGTTTTTGGGATTAACTGAAGTCCGAGTTCGAGGCATATTTCATAAACTGAACGAGGCTGCTCGGTCTTAGCGATGAGGGATCATCACTCAGAAGTAGAGGATGACCAGCACACCCCCGGTTTGACCTCGGTAGTTCGCTTCGAAGCTCAGACCGCCCGCCTCGCCAGTACCGCCCTGAATGCCCGAGTATTCAGGACCGTAATCGGTGAATTTCCACTGAAACGCGGTTTCGTAGAATTTTTTCGCGCGCGCGATATCAGCGACCGTGATTTCGACGTAATTCATCTGGTGGTGGGCATTTTCGAGAAGGCGGCGCAGCATCCATTTAACGCATTAAATCATCGACTCATTCCGAGTAGAGTCGTTCCATGAAATTTAAACCCGGTCTTATCTTCGGTTCCGCTCTCCAGGATCTCTACCAGTACGCGAAAGAAAACCAGTTCGCTCTGCCGGCCGTGAATGCCGTGGGCACGAATTCCGTGAACGGGATCCTCGAAACCGCGAAAGCGGTGAACTCCCCCGTCATCATTCAGTTCTCGAACGGCGGCGGGCAGTTCTACGCGGGGAAAACCTTGAAGCTTGAAAACGATAGAGCGGCTGCCCTGGGCGCGATCTCGGCCGCCCACCATATCCAGCTCATGGCCGAATACTACGGCGTTCCGGTCGTGATCCACACCGACCACGCGGCGAAAAAACTCCTGCCCTGGATCGACCATATGCTCGACGCCGGCGAGGCCAACTTCAAGGCGAACAAAAAGCCGCTCTTCTCCTCCCACATGCTCGATCTCTCCGAAGAGTCGCTCGAAGAAAATATTGAAATCTCAGCGAGGTACTTAAAACGCATGTCCGCGATGCAGACGGGGATCGAAATCGAACTCGGCGTGACCGGGGGCGAAGAAGACGGAGTCGATAATACGGATATCGATAACTCGAAACTCTACACCCAGCCGGAAGAC
>CAZAKW010000425.1:0-2152 GCA_964485835.1 uncultured Bacteriovoracaceae bacterium | reverse complement strand
CGAAAATCGCCCCGATTCTCGGGAAAGTACCGCCAAATTGCTTCGGCTGAGCGGCATCGGAATTACCCTGGGAAGCATCGCCTGGGGATATTCTCACCTTCGCTCAAACGAAGGGCATTTAAAGCGCGCGATTATCAAGTATAACACTTCCCATCCCGATCGACCGATCGAAGTACTCTTCAAGACGGAGTTTTAGGACCCATGCCCAAACGCCTCGATTTACGAAAAATTCTCGTCATTGGCAGCGGCCCGATCGTGATCGGCCAAGCCTGCGAATTTGATTACTCCGGAACCCAAGCACTCAAGGCGCTGAAAGAAGAAGGCTACGAAGTCATCCTCGTGAATTCGAATCCGGCGACAATCATGACCGATCCGGAACTTTCCGATCGAGTGTACGTCGAGCCGCTGACTCCTGATTTCCTTGAACGCATCATCGAGACGGAGCGACCGGACGCCGTGCTGCCGACGATGGGCGGTCAAACCGCTTTGAACCTCGCGATGGCGTTACATCGCGACGGAGTATTCGAGAAGTACGGAGTAGAAATGCTCGGCGCGACCGCCGAAGCGATCCATAAAGCCGAAGACCGCCAAACCTTCAAAGACATCATGACCCGGATCGGAGTCGACTCCGCGCGCTCGGCGGTCGCCCGTTCGCTTGACGACGGACGAAGAATCGTTAAAGAGCTCGGGCTACCGCTGATTCTGCGGCCTTCGTTCACCCTGGGTGGCGAAGGCGGTGGGGCCGCCGATACCGAGGAAGAATTCCTCACGAAGCTAGAGCGCGCACTCTTTTTGTCGCCCACGAAAGATTGTCTCGTCGAAGAGTCGATGCTCGGATGGAAAGAATTCGAACTCGAAGTCGTCCGCGATAAAAAAGACAACGTGGTGATCATCTGCTCGATCGAGAACTTCGATCCGATGGGCGTGCATACCGGCGACTCGATCACGGTTGCCCCCGCGCAGACGTTGACCGACCGCGAATACCAAAACCTTCGCGACCAATCGGTCCGGATTATCCGGGCGATCGGCGTCGAAACCGGCGGCTCGAACATCCAGTTTTCGATTAACCCGAAGGATGGCCGCGTGATCGTGATCGAGATGAACCCTCGGGTTTCCCGGTCGTCCGCTCTGGCCTCGAAAGCGACCGGATTTCCGATCGCCCGGGTCGCGGCGAAGCTTGCGGTGGGATACACACTCGACGAGCTGACCAACGACATCACGAAGACGACGCCGTGCTCGTTCGAACCCTCGATTGATTACGTTGTGACGAAGATTCCCCGTTTCGACTTCGACAAATTCCGACCTTCGGAAGCCGTGTTGACCACCCAGATGAAATCGGTCGGCGAAGTCATGGCGATCGGCCGGACCTTCGAAGAGTCCCTCGGCAAAGCCCTTTCAGGCATGGAAACCGACATCGGCTGGTTCATGCCGTTTGAGAAGTACAAAGGTCTCCCCCCCGCGAAAGAAGGGACCGTCCCGAGTGCGGACGGAATCCGGTGGGATCTGATCGACATCGCCAATCCGACCCGTATTTACGCGCTTGCGGACGCCTTGCGAAAAGGCGCGACGATTGAAACCCTCCATGCCCGTTCCGCGATCGACCCGTGGTTCTTGGAGAGGATCGCCCTCCATCTCTCCCACGAAAAACAAATGCTCGCCGACTCTGACGGAAAATGGCCACCTAAGCCCGCGACGCTTTTCGCGGCGAAAAAAGCGGGCTGGAGCGATCGTGCGATCGCCGGCGTTTACACGTTCGCCGGATCACGCGGAGTGACCGAAGACGAAGTGCGTGCCGAACGTGAAAGACACGGAATCTACGCCGCGTTCCAAATGGTGGATACTTGCGCTGCGGAGTTCGAAGCCCGCACCCCTTATTTATATTCGACGTACCGCTACCGTGACCACGCTAGTGCCGACGAGTCGAAAATCACGGACCGAAAAAAAGTGATGATCCTTGGCGGCGGACCGAATCGCATCGGTCAAGGCATCGAGTTCGATTACTGTTGTGTGCACGCGGCGATGGAGCTTCGCAAACTGGGAATCGAAACCATCATGGTGAATTCGAACCCCGAAACCGTATCGACGGATTTCGATATCTCCGACAAACTTTACTTCGAACCCCTCACCCCCGAACACGTCCTGAACATCGCTC
>CAZAKW010000424.1:0-2158 GCA_964485835.1 uncultured Bacteriovoracaceae bacterium | reverse complement strand
CCACGCGGTCGGAACCGACGAGCAATTGTCCGCATTCAGAAACTTCGTTGAAGTCGCCTCGGCCGAACCTTATCTGGCGGTCGAGGCGAACTATTCCCTGCAATCGCTGACGGTGCGGCCCGATTCTCCGTTCGTCGGGAGAAGTGTTCGCGAATGCCAGATCCGCGAGAATGCCGGCGGCTTGGTCGTTGGAATCGAGCGGGCGGGGGAGCGAATCCTGAACCCTTTGGCGGACTTCCGTATTCTGTCGGGAGATCTACTTTGGGTCGTCGGTCAAACCGATAAGGTGCGCGCGTTGAACGCGGAAGTTTTGCCGTTAGAGACGATTGAATAAATAGGTTCGGACGAAGTTGGATAACGTCGTAGGTGCGATCTCTAGGTCTTCGACGGTATACACTTTTTTCCCGTCAATTCCGGGTGACGACAATCGTTTGGCAGGTGGAACGGAGTTTTGCGAAAATGTAGAGGGCGACCCCCATCCAAATCAATCCGAAGCCGATCAATTTTTCGGGAAGCAAAACCTCGCCCAGTACGGTGATCGCTAGTGTGAATTGGAGGGTGGGGTTAAGAAATTGGAGAAAGCCCATCGAAGCCAGCGACAGGTGCCTTGCGGCCAGGGAATAGAGAATCAGCGGAAGAGCGGTGAGCGCGCCACCTAGCACGTTGAGGATCCAAAAACGCGGCTGGGCGTAAAACACCGGAAGGTTGTTTGGGGAGCCGATCGCGTAAATCAGGATCAGCGCTAGGGCGGGCGCACCCAAGGCGAAGGCTTCGAAGAATGCGCCGCTTATCGCAGGAACGCCGGTATTTTTTTTGAGACTCCCGTAGAGAGCGAAACTGATGGCCAGCACGATGGCGACCCACGGAAACTCGGCAAGTCCGCTTGCGAAGGAAATCCAAGCGACCCCCGCCAGTGAAACGCAGATCGCGACGCCCACCTCGCGGCTCACGCGCTCGCCGTGGAAAAGCGTCCCGAAAAGGATTTGCACGAAGGGGCAGATAAAGTACCCGAGGCTCGCTCCTAAAACGCGCCCGTGAGTGACCGCCCAGACGTAAATCCACCAATTCATTCCGATCAAAATCGAAGTCGGCACCAGGATCCGGCGCTCTCGCCAGCCGGCAAGCAGGCTTTGATAGACGCTCTCCCTACGCGTAAACGCAATCACGCCGGCCAGGAAAACGGCGCACCACACACTTCGTTGGAGCACGATCTCGAATGCGGGAATATCTGCGAAGAGTCGCCAAAACAGCGGGAAGAGACCCCACGTTCCGTAGGCGAGGAGGGCGGAAAACCAGTGCCGTCGAGTGGTCATTGGGAGAATGCAGCGGAGCGGGAAGCCCGCGTGGCGGCAGTTACGGTGAATTCGGTGCGAAGGATTTCGAAGCCATTGAGTTGGATGCCGAGCGCGTGGGCGCCGGGATAAACGGTTCGGATCGTGACTGGTTTAAACGAATGGTTCTTTGTCAATGAAACCGACGTGCCCTTTTTGAGTTCGAGCGTTTTCCACTTAAAAACTTTCGGCGAAAGCTTTCCGTCCTTCTTTCGGTAATACACCCGGAAATCCAGCGCCGCCGAGCGCGACTCGCGGGATTGAAGATGGACGGCGAATTCGAGCCGCTCCCCGATCGCCACGGTGTTTCGTGAAAGTTTCAATTGCTTTCGCGCAAGCGAAACTTTACCGTTCCAGCCGAATAGAGCGAGTACGCTTGGGTCGCCTTGCTTGATCAGACTGCGAAGGGCGTGGCGCGCGATCCACGCAATCTTTTCTCGATGTTCGACGGGAGCCGATTTTTTCCATGTCGCAAGCTCACGAACGATCCGCTCAGGATGGTCTTTGGAGAGGTCGTTAAGGTGGTTGGCGACGCTTTTACGGACGTAGAGTTCCGAGTCGTACCGAAGGGCGCGAAGGATCGGGAGAGTCAAATCCGGATTGGCTTGAATCGCACGCAGACGAATTCCCCACGGCAGCCGGGGGCGTGATCCTTCACTTGCCCACCGGCGCACGTGCACGTCGGGGTTATTTACCAAACTCTGCAAAAAGCAGAGCGTTCCGGTAAGATCCTGGGCCAGGAAGGGTTGAACGGCGAACTCGCTTGAAAAGGCAGGGGTAATTTTTTTTAGAACCTTGAGCGAATGGGCGAACTCTTTTTTAGAGGC
>CAZAKW010000423.1:0-2175 GCA_964485835.1 uncultured Bacteriovoracaceae bacterium | reverse complement strand
TTCACCGTGGAACGCGCCAGACGTTTAACTTTTCCATGAACCATCAAGGTCCGCACTTCGCGTACATTGACCTTGAAAAGGCCTTGTACGGCATCGCGAATCTCGTGCTTGTTCGCTTTCGAATCGACTTCGAAAACGTACTTGCCAGCGAGCTCTGCCATCGCAGTGCTTTTCTCGCTGATGATCGGGCGTTTAATCACTTCGTAAATCGTACGCATCGATTACTCCTTACGCTTCCGTAGAAAGACGGGCGGTTGCGGTGGCCACGGCTTTCTTCGTCATCACGATCCATTCGTGACGGACGATATCGTAAACGTTAAGACCTTCCGTACGAAGGACGCGAACCCTTGGTACGTTACGGCCGGACAATTCCAAGAACTCGTTCCGATCGTCAACGATCAGAACTTTCTCGAGTTTGAAGTTATTCTTCATCATTTCCGCGAAAACTTTCGTCTTCGGGCCGGCGAACTTGAATTCGTCGACAACGAGGAACCGACTAGCCTTCACGCGATCCGAAAGAGCCGAGCGCAGAGCTCCGCGCATCATCTCTTTAGGGGTCGCTTGTTCGTAAGAACGCGGCTGAGGTCCGAAGTTTTGGCCTCCGCCCACGTTTAGAGAAGAACGAGTCGAACCTTGGCGAGCGCTACCGGTACCTTTTTGTTTGAAAGGTTTCCGGCCACCGCCGCGGACTTCCGATTTGGTCTTCGTCTTCGCTGTGCCCTGACGGCGATTCGCGAGCTGGGCTTTGATCACTTGGTGGACGAGTGGATAATTCACGTCGACTGCGAAAACCGCAGCCTCGAGATCCATCGTTCCGACCTTCTTATTTTCTTGGCTGACAATATCGATGGTAGGCATCGTTTTCTCCCGTCACTTACTTCCGAGCTTTGTTCGCCGCACGCTTCAAGGCCTTAACGGACTTGCGAATGCTGACGACGCTGCTCTTAGGCCCTGGAACCGAGCCGTTTACGAGGATCATGCCGTTTTCAGCATCAACCTTCACAACGCGCACGTTCTGGACTGTGACTCGTACGTTGCCCATTTGACCGGGCATCTTTTTGTTTTTGAAACACTTGGCAGGATCAGCTCGGTTACCAATCGATCCGAGGGATCGAGTCGTAACGGAGTTACCATGCGATGCCGCGCTCCCACGCATGTGGTAACGCTTCACGCCGCCTTGGAAGCCTTTCCCTTTCGAGATCGCCACGAGGTCGACGAGATCGCCTTCTTTTACGAAGTCCACCGCAAGCTCCGCGCCGAGGGACATGCCGTCCATCTTCGCGTTAGCTGGGAGGCGGAATTCTTCGTTGTAATAAAAACCACCTTCGACGCCGGCTTTTTTGAAGTGGCCGAGCTCAGGCTTCGTTACGCCTTTGGCCTTCTTCTCAAGGAGTCCGATCTGGACGGCATTGTAGCCTTCTTTAGCGGTCGTCTTTACTTGGGTGATTACGTTCCGACGGAGATCAATCACGGTAACCGCGCTCAACATTCCGTCCGAATCATAAACTTGGGTCATTCCAGCTTTCACACCGAACAATCCACCGCGGCCCTGGTCCAGCTTCACAGCTTTACCGGCGCCGGCAGAAGACCCTGCGGTTGTTTCTGGAGTTGTGGATTCAACATTTTCCGACATTGGAACTCACTCTCTTCGTTAACGTCAAAACGCGGCCGAGTCTTTCGGACGATTTGCAGACGTGCGTTCTTTCGAACAGGTAAAAGACTAAATACGATCTTTTCAGCCCTCACAGCATCACCGGGAAGCACCAATCCTCGTTTATCGAGAAAAGCCGCCGGATGCTTTCATGGAGCCTAGTTTCGAACGGTCGAGGTCACTGCGAATTTTGGATTTCGCTGTTTTCTCCGACTTACCGAGCGGGAATCAATCTCTGGGCAATGCCCTTCGACTTCATGCGCACGGCAGTATCGTCAATTAGGACTTGATCTCTACATCTACGCCGGCGGACAGGTCAAGCTTCATTAATGAGTCGACCGTTTGCTGGGTAGGTTCAAGGATATCGAGCAGGCGTTTATGGGTTCGAATCTCGAACTGTTCACGCGATTTCTTATCGATATGGGGAGAACGGAGAACCGTATACTTGTTGATGACCGTTGGAAGCGGGATCGGTCCACGGACAGTGGCGCCGGTACGCTTCGCAGTGTTCACGATTTCCCAGA
>CAZAKW010000422.1:0-2178 GCA_964485835.1 uncultured Bacteriovoracaceae bacterium | reverse complement strand
TATTTACGCCCGAAGTGCGATGCTCGGAGAGAAGGTCGACGAAAGGAAGCAGGGTCCCGAAGATGGAGACCTTACCCAAGCCGCCGACGCGATTGATTTTTGAGGTGCATCCTTGGAGTGAAAACGACACGACGACGAGAGCGACAAGCAGTCTCGGCGTGCGATGAGGACGTAAGGAAGTTATGGAAGTGAGAGCAATCAAACGGAAACTGACCTTTCTGCAAACGGACTACTTCGAACAGATCGTACTTAAGGGTTAAAGGGGTCAAATCCTTAAATTATCTTTAGAATAGCGGGCCGTAAGATTTTTGGAATGTGTCCGTTGTGACCCTTAGAGGGGAATGCCAGGCGTGGCGCTTAAAAATTTTGTGAAACGCCGATCGCCGCATTTAAGCCGTTTCAGCTGATTAGAGTTTAGAAAGACCTCACCCGCTGCGATTTCAACCGAGGAGCCGAGGATCGCGGGTGATCCGTAGAGGGATTTCTTCAAATGAAAAGGAAAGGGGCACGACTTGTTTCCAAGGTATGCCCCCTTTCTAGATTTTTAGATTTTAGCTTCCGGAATCAGCGAGTGCGCCGCCTCAGCGTCCCGCCACGATCCGAATCGGACTCGGACGACCGGCGTCCCAGTTCACGGCCTGGCCAGCGCTCGAGCGCGTATCCCGAGAATTCTCGCGAACCGTTTCGCGCGCGGCGTCCCGGTTCGAATTCCGAGCCGGTGCTTGATTCGCGGCTCCGTCTTCGCGCCGAGGTCCGCGACCTCGGTGAAAAGGCTTCTGCGGAACGCGTCCCTTGCGTCCGCCGCCGGGCGCGCCTGCGCCGGGAGCCGAACGAGGATTTCCACCGCTGCCCGCGCGAGCAGTCGAAGGAACGGCTGCCGGACGAGTCGGCTCGGGCCGCGACGCCGGTGCTTCGGCGCCTTGAGCGGTCACGACATTCGTGCCGCCACGCTTGAGAAGTCGATTGATCGCTTCCCATTGTTTACGGTCTTCCGCGGTGACGAACGAAACAGCTTTACCGGTTGCTCCGTTACGTCCCGTACGGCCGATGCGATGGATGTAATCCTCGGGAACTTGGGGAAGGTCGAAATTAATCACGTGCCCGATATCGGTCACGTCGATTCCGCGCGCGGCGATATCGGTCGCGATCAGAACCCGGATCTTGCCCGAACGAAACGACTCGAGCGCGTGCACGCGTTGGCCTTGGGTCCGTCCGCCGTGGATGCGGCCGACGTCGACGCCATAAGAAAGAAGGTATTTCGCCACGCGGTCCGTGCGGGACTGCGTGCGTGCGAAAACGAGCACGGATCCTTCGCGTGCATTGATCTCGTCCAGCAGCATTTCGTTCTTGTTCTTCACGGTCGCCATCACGATCGACTGGTCGACTTTCGGAGCCGCGGTCGAAACGCTCCCCACCGTAACGCGCTCGGGTTGGAATAAATACTTCTTCGCCAGGCCGTCCATCTCCGGAGACCAAGTCGCCGTGAAAAAAAGCGTCTGGCGATCGTTCGGAAGCAGGCGAACGATTTGATTCAACTGGGGCGCGAATCCCATGTCAAGCATCCGGTCCGCTTCGTCAAGTACGAGAATTTCGGTGGTTTGAAGATTCGCGGTCCGGCGTTGGAGGTGGTCGACGAGGCGACCGGGAGTGGCGATAATCACGCGCGGTTTACGGCTAAGGCCGCGAAGCTGGGGCTGCATCGAAACGCCGCCGATTAAAAGCACGGCGTGCATATTCGGCGTGAACTGGGTCAGCTTCTTCCAGAACTCTTCGATTTGAAGCGCGAGTTCACGCGTGGGTACAAGTACAAGCGCCGTCTTGCCCGGGTTCTCCATCAACGAGGTCAGCATCGGAAGACTAAAGGCCGCTGTTTTACCGGTGCCAGTTTGAGCGACGCCGATCAGGTCCTTACGGGTGAGCGCGACTGGGATTGCCTTGGCTTGAATCGGGGTTGGGATATCAAAAGCCATGGCGACGAGCGCTTGTTGGACCGTGGCGGGAAGATCTAATTCTTGAAACGATTTCATGGATTCCTATTTCAGTGGGTACACGAAAGACGCGCTTCTCTAGGATGAAGAGAAGGATCAACCGATCACTCGGAGATCTTCGAACGCGACTTGGTTTACACGGATCGTGTGTGACACTGCACGCGGCCAGGCCGAAAGCTTGCGCTTACGT
>CAZAKW010000421.1:0-2184 GCA_964485835.1 uncultured Bacteriovoracaceae bacterium | reverse complement strand
GCCCGTGTTGAGGACGTTCACTCCCGCTTTCTCCAATGCGCGCGCGAACTGCACGGTCTCCTCCCATTCCATCCCCCCCTCGACTAAATCGAGCAGCGAGATGCGGTAGATAATTAGGAAATCACGCCCACAGGCGCGGCGGATCGAGCGAACGATCTCAAGCGGAAGGCGGATCCGATTCACGAACGAACCCCCGAATTCGTCCTTGCGGCGATTCGTGCGGGGCGCGGTGAATTGGTGGAGCAGATATCCTTCGCTCCCCATGATCTCCACGCCGTCGTAGCCCGCGCGTTTCGCCAGGCGCGCGCAATTCGTAAAATCGAAAACCGTCTTCCGAAGACCGAACTTTCCTAATGCGAACGGCGTGAATTTGCTGATCGGCGACCGAATCCGCGACGGCGCCACGCAAAGCGGATGGTAGGCGTAGCGTCCGGCGTGCAGGATTTGCATGGCGATCCGTCCGCCGTAATGATGGACGGTATCGGTGATGGCCGCGTGCTTTTTTACCTGCCATGGCCATGAAAGCTGGGGACCGAACGGCGAAACGCGGCCCGCGAAATTCGGGGAAATTCCGCCGGTGATGATCAGACCGACGCCTCCTTTGGCCCGCTCCCCGTAGTATACGGCGAGGCGATCGAAGCCCTTTTTCTCTTCCTCAAGACCCGTATGCATCGAGCCCATCACGACCCGGTTCGGTAAAACGAAGGGACCTACGTCAAGCTTCGCGAAAAGATGCGGGTAAAGCTGATGCGGCATCTCCCCATTCTGGGTGGGCTCGTCAAAAAAGGCTAGCGAATCGGCGCGGGTAAGCGCACACCGTCAAAATTCGGTCGCACATCGGGCGCCTCACCACTGCCAGAAAGGAACACGCCAAGGCTTAATCGGGTCGCCCACGTGGCTCACATCCACGAAGAAAAAGGCGTCGAAATTATCTTTAGGCACCATGTAAACGCCGTCGGGATAAGCGTCGGTTGAATTTTCATTTTGGATCCACCACCGACCCTGGCGCGTGATGAATTCAGAATACGGGTCGACATAGGCGACCTTATACCCGCGCTTATGCAAGACCAGGTCGAGCGATTCTGGAGATTTCGGTTTTTCCCACTCTCCTTGCGTGCCGGTCACGTCGTATCCGGTGATTCCGATCGTGCGCACGGAACGCCCTAGCCATTGCCGAAGAAAAAACACGCCCGAGTGAAACGCCCCTTTTCCCGTTTTCCACCAATCACTCGCGCTGAGCATTTTAGCTGTGTGGGAGGTATGCGCGACAAGGACGGTCCGGAGTTCCCCTTCTTGCTCCCAAATGCTGTAAGTATTCTTAGCCTGGGCGAGAGCCCGGGAATCCCATTGTTTTCCGAACGACTGATAGGCGAAATTCAAATTGCCCTGCCACCCCATCGAAGTGACGATCGATTGGATGAAGGTGTGGGCCGCGAAAAAATCCCGATCCGAGAGACTTCGCCCCAAGCGTTGATCAACGGCCTTTTCCATCGCGCGCAGCGATGCCGTGCAAGGAAGGTAATCCACCTCGGGAATTTTTTTCTCTTTCGCGAGGATCTCAAAATAGGCATCCATCGCTTTCCAGTCCTTCTCGTTATGCATCCAGCAGTGCTTACGAGTTAACCGCAATTCGTTTTCGAAAGAGAACCCCAAGCGCTCAGCCAGGTCTTCCATTCTCGCCTGGTGTTCCCAGGGACGATCCCATGTATCCATTCCGCGAAAACGAACCGGATCGTGGCGATGGCGACGATTGAAATCGCAAACCCATTCAAAGAAATCTAAATCCTCTTGAGTCGGTTCGTACAGTAGGTCGATCGGGGCCTTCTTTGAACGGCTATTGCCGGAAGCACAACCCGAGAGCCACCGAGTCAGCCCATTGCTTCGCATCACCGGATTTTCATAGATCACGACTCGAAAACCTTTGCGCTCAACCAGGTAACGCACGATCCGATGCTCCAATTTCAAGAAGCCCGCGGATCCGTGGACGCTTTCGCCGATCGCAACGATTCGAGCGCCCTTGACGAGGGGGTCGAGTACCCGCATCTCCGCGTCCGGCAAGGTTGGCTCCACGCCGGAGAGCGAAATCACCCCGGGGATACCGTTTCCGCTGGCCAGTGAAGGGGCCGGGAAAAAGCCGATCAGGCTCAAGCTCAAAACAACGAAGAAACGTGCACGCCCTTGATG
>CAZAKW010000420.1:1380-2236 GCA_964485835.1 uncultured Bacteriovoracaceae bacterium | reverse complement strand
CGGGACCTCGCTCCTGGGCACGAACCAGTGGATCCGCTTCGGAGCGAATCTCGATCTCTTCGCCAACTCGGTAAGCTGGCTTCTGGACGACGAGAGCCTGATTTCGATACGTGCGAAAGAGGAGCCGGGCGGCACTATCCAACTCTCGGCTTCCCAAGGGAAAAACATCCAGCTCTTCACCATGCTTTTCGTCCCGATGATCATGGTGATCCTCGGGATTCTCGTCTGGATGCGCCGAAAGAAACTCTAACCGATGGCTGGATCCGATAAGAAAGTTCCGAATTACTATAAGCAGCTCGTTCTCGCGATCACGCTCTTTGGGCTGGGCGGTTTCGCGTACTGGCTTGAATTCTCGAAGCGCCCTCGGGACGAGGCCACCGAATCGGATTCGAAGCGAGTCTTCGCGATCAAAGGGAAAACGATCACGCGATTCGAGTTGCAGGACGAGGATACGAACGTCGCGCTCGAGTGCGCGAGTATCGCCGACGGTCTTTGCAAGACGGACGACTCTTCAAAGTGGAGCCTCGTATCGCCGCTCCGAACCGGCGGAGATGCCGCGACGGTGAACGGACTGTTGAAGAATTTCGCGAACCTCACGACCAGCGAAACCATCGACCTTTCAACGGACACACCTGAGAAACGAGCCGAGATCCTAAAGCAGTACGGACTGGATCCGGAGTCGCGAGCGAAGTCTTCGGTCCGGCGGCTTACCTTCGTCACCGCGGACGGTCCTAAAGCCACTGCGTACTTCGGGGAGAAGCATCCAATCGGCGAGGGCGTTTTCGCCGTCTTGGAAACCGACGGAGTCGTGAACGACCAGAAGGTTTTCGTCGTGCCAGACTGGAAACACTCCGAC
>CAZAKW010000420.1:0-1370 GCA_964485835.1 uncultured Bacteriovoracaceae bacterium | reverse complement strand
ACTCTCGGTCTTCGGACAAAAAACAGCTTACTTTCGGGACAAACGACTTTTTGGTTGGAACGAGAAGGAAGTTTCCGGCTTCACGATCCACCGCTCGAAAAAAATTTCGGGCCGTGTAGAAGCCACTCGGTCGGAGGACGCAAAGGGATGGACGCTGAAGACGCAAAACCGCGAATTTCGAGGCGACTCCGATACCATCGACGGTCTGATTTCGGGAGTGCTCTATCTCGCGGCGACGGACTTTCTAGCCGAGCAAAAAAACTCGGCCGCGGCGAAAAAGTTGCTCGGCACCGCCAAGCCTCTTTTCGATTTTTCGTTTCGCGCGAAAGAAGCGTCGGCAAGTCTTCGACTTTTCGAGATTCCCGCAAAGACGGGCCCATCGCGAATTTTGGCGACCGTTGATTCGCAAGATCCCCTTTTCGAGATTGACGCGTTTAGTGCCAGTAAATTTGAAAAATCCTTGGCCGACCTTCGCTCGGCGCGTCCCCTCGACTCCGGAAAGCGATACGCGATCCGTGAGATTTTGATTGAACGAGTCGGGCGCGCTCCGTACCGTCGAATCGCCCGGAAAGCCGACGACGGCGCCTGGACGATTGTCGAAAAGAAGGCCGAAGAAGAAATATCCCTCCCCGCCGCGCGAGGGCGTCTCGAAGCGATGCTCGATCAATTGTCCGATAAAACCATCATCGGCTTTGCCCCGGCAGGGGACGTCCGACCCTCGGGCGATGTTTTGAGATTGAAGTTTCAAGATTCCGAGTGGGAATTTTGGCAGCTCGGCGGCCGCATTTACTCGCGAGATCGACTCGCCCGGCCCTCGGAGACGTTTGAGATGAATGGCTCTTTCGCTGCGTCTCTCCCTTGGGACGAACGATTTCTCACCGACCCTAGCTTCGGCCCCGCGCCGAAGGACCGCGCACCCGCCGTGCCCTCGGCGGAAAAGAACGCGCACCAAGATCACGACGGCCATGGGCATTGAAAGAGAGTACGGATGAGCGAATTCGACACGGAAGAACCTTTTTCGCCAGCCCCCGTTTCTCAGTCATTGAATCCGATCGTCCAGTATTTCTCGACGCTCAAGGCGCTGCTGACGTCGCCCACTCGATTTTTTCGCGAACTTCCCCGACCACCGACTTTGGTGGCTCCGCTGGTCTTTGGCGTGATCACGAGCTGGATCGGTTCGGCGTTGGAGTACCTTTGGTACACGGGCCTCGGGAAACTATTTGAAACCCGAATTGCGGATTTTATGCATGTGTTTGAGAAGACTGCAGAGATTGATTCGAGTGGGCAGACCCGCAATCTCATGGCGCTCCAGGAACGTCTCGGTGGGTGGTTCTTTGGCGTGGGTTCCGTCCTGCTCAACCCATTTTTAA
>CAZAKW010000419.1:0-2256 GCA_964485835.1 uncultured Bacteriovoracaceae bacterium | reverse complement strand
GGGTAGATCGGACAGGCTTAGCCTTTGGATTTATCCGGCTCGATGGGGCATTCTTTCGAAGAGGCGTGCGTGCTGGAGTAAACAATGTGTTTGTCGCCGGGCGTGAAGAAAGAGCAAGTTGTCCGGCCCATTCCGTTGGAAACCCGGTTGCTCGTTCGCCCGTCTAAGGTCACACGGAAGATTTGATCGCATTTCGCGCCTTCGCCGGAGTGTTGGTAGGTGAGCTGCTTCCCGTCGTAAGACCAGTACGCTTCGGCGTTTGTGCCGCCAAAAGTAATTTGTCGGATATTTGAAATTCGCGATTCTTTCGGAAAAGCGAGCGAAGCGTCTCCGGAGAGTTGCAGCCCCGACTGAGGAACGGCGCAGGCGGACGCGAAAAGGAGAACGAGGCCAAGGGAAGCAGATCGAATTAAGCGCATGGAAAAAGACTAGCGCCGAAGGGCGCCAAATTCCACCTGAGTTACGCACCTTTACCTTTAGAAGAGTGTTACTCCCCGAGATTCGGGTCGAAGATCGGATCGAGAACCGGAACTTCCACGGTCTCATTCGCGGATGCGGGTTCCACCGCAATGGACGAATAGGTCGAGCCGAGTCGCACGGCGGCGAGCTCTTTTTCCAGATCGCTAGTGGTCATCGTCCGATAATCGTAGGCGCGGCCGGAAGTCTTCAGCAGCTCTTCACAAAGAGCGATCCGCTTCAAGACCTGGTCGCGCTTATCGGACGGAACGACTTCGAATTGCGTCGAGGCCACCACTTTTCGTGCCGGTTGGACTGAGGTGTCGGCCGGATCGGCCGAAACACGAGACCGGCTTGCGGGAATCTGGGTTTTGCGGGGGGCGCGGCGTGGGGTTCCTTGGGACTGGGCGAGTTTTTCGGTTTGTGGTTTGGCCGGGATAGCGCGCTTGGGCAGCGCTGCTCTCGGGATTGCGTTTGACTGGGAAATTCGGGTGCTTTGGCGAATTTCAACGACTCGGGTCTCTTCCGACGGGATCTCGACCTCGCCGTCTTCCATCGCTGGGTACACCTCGGGCTTCACCCGTTTTGTGACCGCCTTCTTACCGCGTTTCGCCATAGGCGCCGCGAATGCACTTGGCATGGCAACGACGAGGAGGGTGAGGGTGATCATGGACCACGATAGCGGCGACAAAAGCATAAATCCCCTTGATAACCGGGAGTTGGTTTAGACACTTCGAACGCCGAGCATCGGCAGATTCTTAAACGAGGGTATAGATACCGCGCACAACGCGGTATGTCAACGACCATGGCGGTTGATGCGGCAGTGCGCAAACTATTGGAATTTTTCCGTTTTTCCGGCTTTTCCAGGGCTTTCAATTTGACAGATGCCGGGACGAAACCATTATATCGCCATCAACAAACTTTCTCTGGAGGTTACTTATGCAAGTTCGCCCTTTGCACGATCGCGTGCTCGTTAAGCGTTTGAATGAAGAAGAAAAAACCAAAGGCGGGATCATCATCCCTGACACCGCTAAGGAAAAACCGGCTCAAGGCGAAATCATCGCTGTCGGTCAAGGCCGCGTTGCCGACGACGGCAAAATCCGCGCGCTTGACGTGAAAAAAGGCGACAAGGTTCTGTTCGGCAAATATGCCGGCACGGAAATCAAAATCGAAGGCGACGAGTTCTTGATGATGCGCGAGGAAGATATCCTCGGCGTGATCGGCTAATCGTTTTAAGTTCCAGTCTATTTTCAAACCACTCTTAAGGAGTCTAGAAAATGTCCGCAAAAGAATTACGTTTCTCCTCGGAAGCCCGCGCCTCGATCCTCAACGGCGTGAACGTGCTTGCCGATGCTGTAAAAGTCACCCTCGGGCCTAAAGGCCGTAACGTCGTCATCGAAAAATCTTTCGGCGCGCCGAACGTAACCAAAGACGGTGTCACGGTCGCCAAAGAAATCGAACTTTCCGACAAGTTCGAAAACATGGGCGCCCAAATGGTAAAAGAAGTCGCTTCGAAAACGAACGACGACGCCGGTGATGGCACCACGACCGCTACCGTGCTTGCTCAAGCGATCTACCGCGAAGGCGCTAAAATCGTCGCGGCGGGCTTGAACCCAATGCCGGTGAAACGCGGAATCGACCTCGCCGTCGCGGCGATCGTCTCCGAGTTGAAAAAAATCTCCAAGCCGATCAAAGACCAAAAAGAAGTCGCTCAAGTCGGCTCGATCTCGGCGAACAACGATCCTGAAATCGGCAAACTCATCGCCGAAGCGATGGAAAAAGTCGGCAAAGAAGGCGTGA
>CAZAKW010000418.1:0-2323 GCA_964485835.1 uncultured Bacteriovoracaceae bacterium | reverse complement strand
GTGTCGGGCTGAGAGATCAAGAGATCGTCAGTGCGTACGCCCAGTTTACGCGCGTAAACGACGTCTAACGCATGTTCAGCATCGACGAACGCCGCGACGCCGCCTTGGCGTTGGCATTCCGCGATCGCGTGCAGGGTTAGCGTGGTTTTACCGGAAGATTCCGGTCCATAAATTTCCATGATTCGGCCGCGAGGATAACCGCCGATACCGGTCGCAAGGTCCAGTCCGAGCGATCCCGTGGGAACGACGGGCACGTCTTGGGAGATGCTCTCGTTTTCGCCTAGGCGCATGATCGAACCTTTGCCGAACTGCTTTTCAATGGCTTGGACGGCTAGTTCGAGGGCTTTGTTTTTTTGGACGGAATCGGTGTTTCGCGTGACTTGGGTATCTGAGTTGCTCATGAGGACTTCCTTTTGGGATTTCCCTCTCCTGGGTTTTTGTTTCTCTTATGAAGAGCGGAAGGTTCCGCTCTTCAATCTCGGGACCGCTTCGTTATCTGTCCCGGACTCGCATTCTGGTTTTCAGGAAAGGATTCGTTATGCGGAGATTCTTGCAGAAGTAGAGCGAGCTTCGTACCGAAAAAATGCGTAAGTTATCCGTAAGTCCAATTTTTTCATGTTTTGGTCCGCGTGCAAAAAATAGGCAATTATATCAATTGGATTCTGCATCGCATAAAATAAATACGACAATGATTTGACGCCGGGCCCGTGGAATTTTAATTGATGCTTCGTTTCAATTGCGGACTCGGCGATCTAAAACTGAGCGAAGCGCGAGCAGTAAACTGAGCGCCGCAAGCTCCCGTCGACGGTCTCGTGCTTTCAGCCGAGAGCGCGAAATTTGCGGGGACACTTCCAAATCAATTTCAAAAGAAATAGGCGTCGGATCCTTGCGCTTCAAGACCGAGACGAAAACTTTTCCGACCTTTTCGCCCGTCGGTCCAAGATAACCCGTAATCGCGGCGGCGATACTGGCTCCCGGGGTCTTTTTTAAAACGCCGTGGACCATTTCCTCCGCGACTTGCTGGCTGACGGCCGAATGGGCTTGAAGTGTTTTCGCCCGGACGCCGAGCCATCGCCGTTTGGCTTCGTTTTGGTAAACGACTTGGGACCCGACGAAATGATTCGAAGCTCCAGGCGTCTCGGCGATCAGCGCGGCGAGAAGGCCTGCGGTGCAACTTTCCGCAAGCACCAGCGTTTCTTGGTTCTTCTTGAGCTGTCGATTCAAGCTGAGGGCGGCATGACTCAGTTTTTTAACTCGTTCGACGTTCTTTTTCGCGGAATCCATTCCCCGTCAATAACGTCGAACCCTTGGCGGTGCTACGCCAGACTTCAGGCGGGATAGAATTTCTTATATCGCCGCCCTTAAGGCGGTTGTTACCCTTCTACAGAGTATTTTTCTTCGGACCGCTTCCGAGGGCTGAAAGATTATTCGTAACAGAGTTCCGTTATTTTCCACTGAAGGAGAGATCAATGAAGCAAAGAGTGATTGCCGTAGCGGTGTTGGCCCTAACGGGGTGTGCGAGTTCGAATTTCACCGCTGCAAATAAAGGGAGCGATGCGACCCGTGGAATCGCTCAAGATTCGCGAATTGAATACACGGTCGATACCCGCCAGATCAATCCCGTTTGCGGACGAGCTCCCGATGCGAACGTCTCTGCCCAAGGCGGCGAAATAGTCCTCGATTCACAGATGGAACGGGTGACGGATTACGTCGTTCGCACTCCGATCTACGCTTGCGAAGAAACCCAAGGCGACGGGAGCAAAGGCGATTGGAAAGGGTTCTACAACAATGGCGGCAAAGCGAGCCAGCTCAAGGACGCGATTAAAGGTGTCGGGGATATCACCGCACCGCACCTCGTACCTTACTTCTTGCGGGGCAAGCCGCGCAGCTGGCGCCAATTCTCAGATTTGATCATTTCTGCCGCAAAGGACATGGAGCAAGACTCAGGAATTCATAAGAGTTGGACGAACAACGTTTTGATGCAGCATAAGGAAGCTAACATCAAGAATCTCGGTTATCTCTCGGGAGAATCCTGTGAGATTGTTGGCTATCGCGAAGAGCGATATGAGCACCGGGAGGTTCTGGATAAAAAATCCATCGTGACTCGTGTTCAGATCAGCGGCTCGAAACTGCTGCCGAAAGAATGTGATAAATTCTCGGTATCTTTCAACGGCCGTGAAGTGACCGGCCACGCGACGAGTGGTGTGAACGCTTATACCGCTTCGACGACCTACGACACCGTGAACTCGAGCAATCGACTTCGCGCGAACGTCAGTTTCCGTGGGACCCGTAAGGCGGTGACCCCTGGTTCCTATGTTGATAT
>CAZAKW010000417.1:0-2335 GCA_964485835.1 uncultured Bacteriovoracaceae bacterium | reverse complement strand
GTGGAAAATGTGGAGATCGTAGATCTGCCCGATCTTTTGATCATCCTGGCTGCGACGCTTTATCCCGCCTATCGGGTCTCTACCCAATCGCCGATGGAAGGGATACGATACGACTAATGTTTTTGATTCGGGCCGAAGGCGTAACGAAAACCTATCGTAAAGGAGCAACCGAGATTCCGGTTTTGCGCGGCGTTGATCTTGAGATCGCCCCCGGGGAAATGATCGCGATTACGGGATCAAGCGGGGTTGGCAAAAGTACGCTCTTGCACGCGTTGGGAACGCTTGAGCGCCCCGATCAAGGTCGGATCCTCTACGGCCCCACCGGCCAGAACATTCTCCAATTCAGCGAAAAAGGACTGTCTCAGTTTCGAAACCGCGTCTTGGGCTTTGTATTCCAATTCCACTATCTTTTGCCTGAGTTCGACGCATTGGAGAACGTGATGATGCCGGCGTTGATCGCAGGCGACGATCGTGCGACGTCGGAAAAACACGCGCGCGAACTTCTGGAGTTCGTGGGTCTTGGCCATCGCTTGAAGCATCGACCTTCGGAGCTTTCGGGCGGTGAACAACAAAGGGTCGCCGTCGCCCGTTCGGTGATTCTGCGTCCGAAGCTTTTACTCGCCGACGAGCTCACCGGAAATTTGGATTCGCAGAACAGTCAGAACGTGATGGACCTTCTCATTAGCTTGAATCAAGCGACCGGAATCTCAATTCTGATCGTGACGCACGACGCACTTATTGCGAATCGGATGCATCGCGTAATGAAGATGCAAGATGGCCAATTTGTCCAACCTTTCGAAGGTTGACTGAAGACCTCGGTTCTCCTAGACATACGGAGTGATTTCACATCCTCATTCTCCGCGGGCGGATAACCGCTTCCGACGTATGACGTCTTTCATGCGTCTGGCGCTGGCTTTCTCCATTTCCGTTACGCCAGTCGCTCGGGCCGCGCCAAGCCCCACGCCAAGCCCGCGAGCTCCCAAGGTTTCCGCACGAAAAACCGCGCCGAAACTTCAGTCCGCGACCCCCGCACGAACGAGACGAGGACGATCAATACCGGTTCGGGAAACAACCTCGCGAGTGAGCGATGCGGTCGAAGGATTTTCCGGCCTCGCCGTCCGTGCCATCGAAGTGAAGGGCTTGAAGCGGATTGAAAAGGAAGCGGTCCTTACTAAACTCTCGACCAAAGTTGGATCCTCAATCTCGCGTGAGGCGATTCGGGGCGACGTGCAAGCCCTCTTCAATATGGGTTATTTCGACGACATCCAGTTCGACGCGGAAACCGCGGCGGGCGGAGCGAACCTCGTCGTCTCACTTCGCGAGCGCCCGGTGATCAACGAAATCGAATTCGTCGGAAACGAGCGCATTTCGACCTCGGACCTTGAAGGTGTCGTCAAGGTGAAGCAATGGTCGATCCTCGATATCAGTAAGGTGAAGGAAGACGTCGGCTTCATCACGAAAAGTTACGAAGACAAGGGCTATTACCTCGCCAAGGTCTCTTTTGAAATTTTGCAGCCTGATGCCAAGAAACCCGACGAGGTGATCCTTCGCTACAAAATTAACGACTTCGATAAAGTCCAAATCAAAAAAATTACCTTTCTCAATAACCGCGCCTTCTCGGACGCCCAGTTGAAATCGGTCATGCCCGAAACCCGAGAAGGTGGTTTTTGGAGCTTCGTATCGAGTTCCGGCAGCTTCAAGGAAACCGCGTTCAAGACAGATTTGCAGCGCTTGACCTATTGGTACCTGGACAACGGATACGTGAAATTCAAGTACGAGAGCCCGGTCGTCAGTGTCTCGGACGATAAAAAGTGGCTTTATGTCACGATTTACGTCGACGAAGGGGAGAAGTATCAAGTCGGGAACATCGATTTTTCCGGCGACCTGCTCTTTAGTCGCGAAGAGCTTGGGCAAGATATCGGGATGCTCACCGGCGAGCCGTTTTCGATTTCGAAACGGAACGTCGACATCCAGAAGCTTACCGAACGTTACCAGGACCTCGGCTACGCATTCGTAAACGTGATCCCTCGAATGGAGGTCAAAGACGATTCGAAGACGGTCGACATTGATTATCACTTCGAAAAGGGAACCCTCGCCTATTTCGGAGAGATCAACATGGTGGGGAATACGAAAACCCACGATAAAGTGATCCGTCGAGAGCTTCGAATCAAGGAAGGTGAGCTCTATAACGGCACTCGTTTTCGTCAGTCGAAAGAGAACGTCGAACGTTTGGGTTATTTCCAGCCAGGCGAGGTGCTCTTCAACACGTCGACGCCGAAAGACCGCACCGACCTTGTCAATATCGACATCCAGGTTAAGGAACGTCCGACCGGCA
>CAZAKW010000416.1:0-2337 GCA_964485835.1 uncultured Bacteriovoracaceae bacterium | reverse complement strand
TCCCGAGGGTCTTTGGGTAAAATGCCCTGCGTGCGGCGAAACGCTGCAGTCGAAACCTCTACGCGAGCTGCTCCAGGTTTGCTCCGAGTGCGCGCACCATCTCCGAATGTCCGCGGCTGACCGGATCGCGATGCTAACCGACGAGGGGTCGTTCGACGAATACGCCGAAGATCTCGTATCGACGGATCCTCTCGAGTTTGACGATCTCAAGCCTTACAAGTCGCGGCTCCACGCCGCCGCGGTCAGCACCGGCGTGCGCGACGCGTGTGTCGTCGGCAAAGCAAAACTCCAGGGCTTGCCCTACCATCTGGGGGTTTTTGAGTTCAAGTTCATGGGCGGATCGATGGGCGTGGTCGTCGGGGAAAAAATCACCCGTCTTTTCGAAATGGCCATTGAGGATCGCCTGCCGGCGGTGACCGTGACGTCCAGCGGAGGTGCGCGGATGCAGGAAGGGATTCTTTCGCTGATGCAAATGGCGAAAACGTCTTCATTGATCGAAAAGATGCGAAGCGAAGGCATTCCCTTTGTTTCGGTCGTGACCGATCCGACGACGGGCGGCGTAGCGGCGAGTTTCGCAATGTTGGGCGATGTGATTTTGGCCGAGCCGAACGCATTGGTTGGCTTTGCCGGTCCTCGCGTAATCCAGCAAACGATTCGCCAGGCGCTTCCCGAGGGATGCCAACGGAGCGAGTTTCTGATGAAGCACGGCTTCGTGGACCGAATCGTCCATCGTAAAGATCTTGCTCGGGAGTTGCGCGAATTGATGTGGCGCCTGGGTTTCCGGACTTGCAAGTTCCCGGCGCCGAGGAAAAATTGAGCCGTTTCTTTGCTCTTCTCTTCGCTTTTTTGATCTTGAGCGCGGCGCCCGCGCGCGCGGCGACGCAAACCTTCGGATCGATCCATGTCTCCGGCACGAAAACGTTTTACGACACTCGGAACAACCGGATGG
Source organism: uncultured Bacteriovoracaceae bacterium (assembly GCA_964485835.1). Lineage (GTDB taxonomy): Bacteria > Bdellovibrionota > UBA1018 > UBA1018 > UBA1018 > JACMQW01. The sequence goes on along the minus strand of CAZAKW010000416.1, from coordinate 1,388 downwards.
AGTTGATCGGAAACGCCGCGATCCACCAAGGGGGGGAATCGCTTTACGCCGATAAGATTACTTTCGAACGCGATACGAAACTCGTGCATGCCACGGGCAATGCGGTCTACGTCGGGAAGACGGCGCTAATCCAGGGCGCCGAAATGCATTTCAATCTTGAAACCCGCACCGGCACCATCGTCGGAGGCCGGGTCTCGACCGACCAATTCACGCTTTCAGGCGAACGAATCAATAAGCTCGGCGTCAACCGCTTCCAAGCCCACCGCGCGGAGTATTCGACCTGCAAGGATTGCCCCCAGAGCTGGACACTTTCCGCGGCGGACGTGGATTTGCAGATCGATGGATACGCCTATCTTTCGAACGTGACGGTGAAGATCGTGGATGCACCCGGGTTCTGGATCCCTTATCTGGTGGTCCCGATCAAAACGCGTCGGCAGACGGGATTTCTCATCCCGAGATTCGGATTCACCAACGAAGGCCCGACCTTCGTGCAGCCGTTTTTTTGGGCGATATCGCGAAGCATGGACGCCACCTTCGGATTCGGAAATTACGGAGGACGAGGACGTCGCGCCGAAGGAGAGTTTCGGTATGCGCTTTCGAAGGGCCAAGGTCGCGCTAACTTTTACCACCTGACCGATCGAACCTTCCGCGATTATCTCGAGTCCAATCAGTTCACGAATAACAAGGAAGGGTATTCAAGCACGCGTTGGGCGTTTCAAGTCGAACAAAACCAGGAGCTTCCGTTCGGAATCCAGCAAAAGCTTCGAATCAACGACGTTTCCGACTCGCTTTATCTTTCGACGGTCGGCGACCTGCCGGGCAACGGGGAAGCCTATTTAACGAGTGATATCAGTTTTAGCCACTCGACCGACCAAGTCTCCAGCTTCGTACTTGCCCGTCGTTATCGGAGCTTGCTCACGCCCAAAACCGAAGATCCGCGGGTCGCGGATCCGAAGACGGTCCAGATTTTTCCGCAAGGCGAGTTGACGACGAACGATAAAGACTACTTCGGCGGAAAGGTGATGGCAGGTCTCTCGCTTGGAGTGACTAACTTCGTGCGGAGCGCGAGTTTTTACGATCGGGATCCGTTCGGCGGTCCGGTAGCGCCCGGAACGCCTTACCGTCCCGGAATTGATCCGATCCGGGAAGCGGTACGGGCCAAGATCAATCCATCGCTCTATACGACTCTGCGAGTAGCGGATACGGTCTCGATCGTACCGCGAGCGAATTACCGTCACTATTTTTACGACTTTAACGGAAATACGCGGGGTTTGTCGCGTGGTTACCTCCACCTCGACACGGATATCTCAACCCAGTTCGAGCGGGTCTTCGAACGTCCGGCGGATCCTTCTTCGGACGTGGTCCGCCTAAAACATCTCGTGCGTCCG
>CAZAKW010000415.1:0-2368 GCA_964485835.1 uncultured Bacteriovoracaceae bacterium | reverse complement strand
TTTTACGGCCTCCCGTTGACGAACCTCGAGGAGGTTCGTAGGCAAGGATACGATCTCAAACGATTGAATCTTCTCGGAGCTCGGGCATTCTTTAAATCCGTCGTTCACGACGGTGTTTTCCATGGCGATCTTCACGGTGGAAATCTCTTCGTTCTGAAGGATGGTAAGCTTGGATTGATCGATTTTGGAATCGTCGGCCGTCTTTCCCGGCGATCCCGCGGCCAACTGGCCAGCATGGTGCTGGCGATTATGACCGAGGATTTCGAGGCGCTTTGTTACCAATACGCCGAACTCGGGTCCGCCGGGCCGAGCGTCGACTTCGACGGATTTCAGCGCGAGGTTCGGAACGCTCTATCTCCGTACCTGGGATTGAAAGCGAAAGACGTGAACTCGGGCCAGATTTTGATCGAGGCCACCAAGATCGCCACGAAATATCAGATCCGGATTCCTGGCGACTGGATGCTGGTGTTCCGCGCGATGTTTACGGTCGAAGGCCTCGGCCGTGCGATGGATCCCGACTTCGACATGATCGCGCTTGGGCGCGAGTTGATGGTGGATTTGGCCAAGGAACAGTACTCACCGGAAAATTTCGCGAAAGACGCGACCTGGATCGCGAAAGACCTGATGGCGCTCGCCATGGTCCTTCCGCGCCAGATCCGGTGGATGTTTAGGAAGTTCAACGCCGACGGATTCGCGTTCGAACTGAAGATCCCTCAACTCGAAAGCATTGAGCTTCGCCTTGCGAGAAACGCGCGTAAAACGAGCCTCTCGATCCTAGCGGCCGGATTCGCGATCGCCGGCGCGCTGGCGCTCCACGCTCCGGATACGATCCACCGTTTTCGCGATTATCCGATCCCGGCGATCATCCTTTTTGTCATCGCGATCGCCACCTGGTTGAGAGCGTAAATCTAGAGGTCTCCGCCTTGTTTGGCACGGACTTGGATGGTTTCGTCCTCGATCGTCACGCGTACGTCGATCGGGCGGCAGCAGACTTCGCAGTCGTAGACGAAATCCTGGGACTCGCCTTCGGAGGGGTCAATCGTGATTTCAAAGCTTTCCCAGCAATAGGGGCATTGGATCGGGTGTTCTTCTAGCATAGGCGGTTTTTGCCGATTGTTCCGCTAAGCCTCGAGTTTGACAATGAAAAGGTGAGGCGTCGTAGCTCGGCGGCCTTTTGGGGTGGTTTATATCTATGCGAAAAATATTCGGAAGTTTACTCGCTGTCGTCGCTGCGTTGTTTCTCGGCCTCGCCTATACTCAACTGGTATTCGCGGACGAAGGCGAAAAGAAGTGCTCAAGCGAAGTGGCGAAAAAAATTAAAGAACTCGTCGACTCGGACCAATCCGATATCCTTAAACTCCAATTGAAGTTAACGACCCTTAAACTCGCCGCGGTTACCATCGATTCCCGCTCCACAACCGTGGAAGCCTATTTTCGTTCGCAGGAAGACCTGATCGAAAAACTCGACAGCGCGGATATTCGGGACCGGTTGCTGGCCGTTTACACGAAGTATGGGGAGGCGCGCGACCAAGAGGTGGTGATCAATCGATTCGAGGAGGCTAAGAATCTCGCGCGGAGCGGCTTTTATTGGCGTCCTTCGACTCGTTTTAGGAATCGTGACTTGTCCGCGTTCGCCTACGCCCATATGGCCGTGAACCAGGCCCAAAGTCCGTTCATGCCGGAAGATCTCGCGATCTTATGGTTACAGGCGCAAATTTCCGAAGCCGTTACGGCTAAGGCGGGACGCGGCTCGGAAATCGCGAATCTAACCGAAGTCTCGACCCAGGTCGCTCGACTCGGCGGCCAGATCGAGGGAGCCGAAGGAAAAAGCGTGCAAGAGTTAGTGGCCGCTTGCGAGAGCGTCGAGGAGCAGATCGGAAAAGAGTTCGCTCGGATCGTCGATCTTTACCGTAAAGACCTTGCGGTTTCGTGTCCGGAGCTTCGCAAAGGGGATCAAGTTTGTGCAGACTGCCAAGTTTCGGAAAAAAACCAGGCGGATGCCCTTGCGGAGACGCTCAAAAATATTTCGACTGAGCTGATGAATGACGACGCCGCGCTTGATGAAAAAGCCGAGAGGGTGATCACCGAGATGCGCGCGAAAGGTCTTCGCGTGAGTATGGCGGGCGTTTCCCAGGCAGTGGTATCCCCCGCGGAAAAACCGGTCGACCCAGAGTTGCAGCAGAGCTTATCCGAGCAGATCGCCCATGCCCAGACGATAGCCGCGAAAGGGGTATCACCGCCGAAACAAACTTTCAGCGAAACGGTCCAATCTCCCGCCGTCCGCGTTCTCACCTTGGGGAATCTAGCTTTAGGCGGCGTGCCTTCCAAGCCTCCGGTCGAAGGCAGCTTAAAGACCCTCGACGCGACG
>CAZAKW010000414.1:876-2376 GCA_964485835.1 uncultured Bacteriovoracaceae bacterium | reverse complement strand
GAACAAGCTTGCGCACGCGGCCAATCGCGGTTTTTGCACGAGATTCAAGACTATTGATCTCCGCCTTAACATCGCCAAGGTCAAGGGGCTGCTTCTTGTGCCGCCGATCCACATCGCGGAAGAAGTCCCATAGCATGTCGCGAACAATATGCTGCAAAAGCGCAACGAACACTTGCTGTTCTGGGTTCGCGCGAAGCCCTTCACGATTCGTCTGGTCAACAAGACGGGGATTGGCAGCGCGAGAGATGCGAACGTGGCCGACGAACTGCGCCTTATTCAACACATAACCAGGTCGGCCTAAAGCCCTACGGTCCAGTCCGAGCCAATCGTCTTCGTCTTCACCGTAGGGAAAAACGCGAAAACCGTCTCGAAATAGCAGAATTCCAGACCATTTCTTCTGCAAATCACGCACAGCCCGCTGATTACCTATGGTGTCAATTCCGGTGAGGTAGCGACGGTTATACCAATATGCCTCGAACTCGAAAGGCCCGACCGAGGTAAGAGCTGATAGCGGAACCTGCTGTGAAGTCCCCCCAAGAAGCCCCTCCAGATCTGGCAGCGTTAGCGTGACAGAATCGACCTCGTGCGGATGCTTAAACCCAAGATTGAATGCTTCCATTTTCACCCGGAGTTCTGGCTCCTGGGTGTCTATTACGTATTTACCTTTGAAAACTGCGTGCGCGTGCTCGATTAATGTTCGATCCATCCATGGAATCGCAATACGGGAGCCATTCCAATAGAGTGCTACACGGGGCCTCGATTTCGGATCCATAAACGGATCTGTTAAGCGTGCGAAGTCATACTCGGCAAAACCTCGCACCCGCTTTTCCGTCCAATCTTCGGCAATGTCACCAATCTCAACGCGTGTGCCACTCCACGTCGCCGGTTCTTTACGCGAGCCTCGCTTGGGTTCAATGGGGACGTCTTCGACCATCGCGTCGAGATCATTAAACTTTCGCCAATCAATCTCCAAAATACTGAGATAGCTATCCTCGGCCCGAGCGGTTTCAAGCCGAAGACGATCACCCAGTCTCATTGCGGATAGGCGGCCGATTCCCTTCTCACCAAGATACGGCGACTTGGCTCCTCCGGCAGAAGTGACACGGTCTACTTCGCGCTTCCGCGATGCGGTTCCGATGGTAAGGTAGTTCTTAATCAACTCAGACATCGACATCCCAGATCCGGCATCAATAACTTGAATCGTGTTGAACGAACGATAGGCTTCGTCAAGTTTCTCGATAAACTCTTCTAGCGTTTTTGGCGACGCAACGGTTTTAAGGAAAGAATCGATGCCCGAGCGGTCCGCGCCAGTATCTAAGCTTTCAGTGACTTCACGGACAAGCTCAGAAAGGAACTCATCTTCCAAGCGACGCTTTTCGGCCTTGGACCCTTCGAAGGTTGCGGTTTCCGCCCGTGTGCGTATCTGGAGATACGTGTTGCGCCGAAGGACTATTTGAAAGCGAATCTCCGCGCCCGTCTTGGATTTTGCGTCGAACGCAT
>CAZAKW010000414.1:0-866 GCA_964485835.1 uncultured Bacteriovoracaceae bacterium | reverse complement strand
TGATCAGTTCGTAGAATGCAATGATGTCCGAGCTGATTAACTCGGCACCAAGTTCCAACACGGTGCGTGCAGTCACCTTAAACACCGGGGACATGCCTTCGCGTCAGGTGCGTAGCAACTTTCATTTGTGACAGATCAGGCAAGCCGAGTCGGCCCCTACCCCATAAATGTCTTCTTCACTTATCGATGAGAGCGCAGAGAGGGGGTTCTTTATTTGTCGCGCCAATTGGCGCTGTCGGCGCTTTTCGTGCTCGGCCTCGATACTGAGAATGCGATCCGGTTGCGCAAGTTCTTCCAGGCTTTCGCCTTGGCTCCAGGTAAAAGGCGAACCATGCTCTTGCGCGCTTTTTTCATACGTTTTGGCTTCTTCGAATGCTTCAGGATGCTGCCGAGACAACCTTACCCATTCAATTTTTTGCTGAAAGAAGCAGAATGTACAACCGGATCGTGAACGCCACGAGTAGTAAGCCGGCTCGCCTACATCTGCGTCTCGCAGTATGTCCATCACGCCCGCACGGTCGATACCTGCTTCCTTGAAGGGCAGATGCACGTACATGTTGGGATGCGTGGATTGATAGCCTTCGCGGCTCGGCTCATCCGCACGGATGGCAACGTAGGAGTTCACCACGGTTCCGGCTTCGAGATCCTTGCGCAACCAATGTTCGAGAGGACGCAGCTTTAGCTGGCGCGTGCACCAACGGGTTTTGGGGGATGGCAGGAAATGGCCATACTCCTTCAGCCAGAAATCGAAATCCCGATCGGGGTTCAATCGCAAAATTCGCCGGCCGAGAAATCCTTCAAGCCGGTCCAGGAAGTCATAAACCTCCGGAAGTTCCTTGCCAGTATCGGTAAAGAAATATTCGATC
>CAZAKW010000413.1:0-2382 GCA_964485835.1 uncultured Bacteriovoracaceae bacterium | reverse complement strand
AGATCTCAATGCAACGCCTCTGCCGAAGATGCTTCGAGGGCGGGACTTGGAGCGAGCCGAAAAAACAAGGACACGAAGTTGAATGATGACCCTTCCGGAAAATGGCGCGACAAGTCGTAATCGATAAATCATTCAGGTCATCTCAGGTTACACTTTGGGTCCTGAACTATTGCGCAGATCGCCTTTCCCTGCGACAAGGCCTGCACCATGCCGATCCAACCGGACTTCAAAGAAGTACTCAAACGCGAACTTGAAAGCCGCTTAGGCCGAAATGCGGGTTACTCGCTTCGGGCCTACGCGCGCGACCTCGGTCTCCAACCCGCTCGGCTCAGCGCCGTACTGTCCGGCAAGAAGGGGCTCTCACGCGAGTCGGCGACGGACATCGCAAAACGTCTGGGGCTGTCGTTACGCGAAAGCGCCCTTTTTATCGCCCAGGTCGAAAGTCTTCATTCCCGGAGTAAAAGCGGGAAACGGCTCGCCGCCGAACAGCTGCGGCGACAGTACGAGAAAAATCCCGCCCGTTCACTCACGATGGACGCATTCCGGCTCGTCTCTGATTGGCACCATTTTGCGATCTTGGAACTCTTGAAATGGGAGAATAGCGAGCACACGCCGAAGTGGATCGCAAAACGCCTCGGAATATCCTCTCTTCAAGTGAAAGAAACCCTTCAACGCCTCGTTCGCCTAGACATGCTTCGCTTCGATTCCGAGACGAAGCGGTATACAGGTTCGTTCGAAACCGTCCTCGCGCCAGACGGAATCCCAAGCGACGCCATAAAGAAGTTCCACGAGCAAGTGCTCCGCAAGGCGATCGACGCCCTCTACCTCCAGTCGGTCGGTGAGCGCGATTTCTGCGCGCAGATCTCTTCGATCCGTTCCCGCGATCTTCCCGAGATCCGACGAGAAGTCCGGGAATCTCTCGACCGGATCGAGTCCAAGTTTGCAAACGCTTCGGATGGAGACCGAATCGTTTGCATCTCCAATCAAATCTTCAACCTCACCCTGCCCGAAAAGGAGTCCCCATGAATCATTCTTTCGTCGCTGCTTCGGCGGCACTATTCTGTTTATTCGCCTCTGCGCCTGGTTACGGCCGACAGCCCGTGCCCAAAAGCGGACGTGTCGGAAACGGCGGCTTCGCCTATGTTTGTCGAGACACCAACGGACAGATCACACTCGCTCGCTTGCTCGACCTTTGGGAAGCGGAAGGTGTATCAACGTGGACCAAAGAAGATTCAATCGACGCACAACTTGAAGCCGCCATGACGAAGGTGAAATCGATTTCTCCGAATGCGGCCCAGAGTATTGGGAGCACTCTAAAAAAGTTCGTCGCCACGGCAACTTACTCGAATCGGGCTTTAGTCCCTACCGACGATGCTTTTCCTTCCTACAAACCCGCTCTCGGGTGCGGCTACGAACAAGTCGCTCGATATGAACAAGTCATCAGCGAAACCGGACAGAGCGGGGTTCGAATCGCATCAGAGATCTACCATTCGCCTTTCTTTTCAAATTCGGACAGAGCGGCGCTCTTCTTCCACGAAGCGGCCTACTTTATCGATCGCGAGATCAACCAAGCGACCCACTCCCAGCGGACGCGCCTAATCGTCGCGCATCTCTTTTCGGATTCGGAAATTCCAAATGCAGTTCGTCTCGCTATCGCGGCGACGCTGGTGGGAGAGAAACGATGGGACGATGTCATGAATCCAAAAGAGAAAGTCCCTGCAACAATTGTTGCCGTACCTGATCCGCTGCGGATCCCCTTCGAGGTTCAATTCTCCGCTGTCGACGGAATCCACGCCTACAATTTGGAAGAGATGACGAAGGCCCAGAAAGCCGCCGAGTATGAATGTAAAACGACGTCGTGGGATTCGGTTCAATCCGAATCGTCGATAGCAAGTACCGGGTGGGTCAAACTCGCCGATCTCGTCAAAGCCTATGTCTACGATTCTTCCGAGGACATTATTCGAATACGAGGAACATTCGCGGCATTGGAAGTCGCGGACCCCGAGTTCGGTTCCGATGGAGCACAGGTCGTGACCAGTATCTACCTTGAGTGCTCAAGCCGGAACGCCAAAGGCAAAGTTCAACCGGTAAGCTACAGCGAGGCTTCCTTTCGAATTCCCGATGGAGAGTCCCTTTACATCAGGGATGATGGCTCGCTGCAGACCTCGGACGGTCAAACGCCACTGAGTCCGACCGTTAGTTTGAACACCATTAAAACTGGGCGAAACCGAGGCCAAGATTCTAAACAAATGAGTGAGTTTATCCCTCAAATCGTTCGCTCAAGTTCGATTTCGAATCAAGTTGTCGAATAGACCTCTATTTGGACAAGCTACGGAGGAGACGCGGGTTCCGCATCTCCTCCGTAGCTTGTCCAAATAGAGG
>CAZAKW010000412.1:0-2385 GCA_964485835.1 uncultured Bacteriovoracaceae bacterium | reverse complement strand
GGTCCATGCGTTCGCGACGAAGTGCCTCGGCATGGATCCCCCCGATCATGCTTCGAAATGGCTTCGCGACGAAAAGGGCGTCACGCTTTACGACCACTGGCATGCGGAAGACAAACTTCCCTATGCGGCGTAAACCGGTCGAAATAATCTGCCCGGCGTAACCTGCCGGAATTAAGAAGTTAAAAGAGGCTCTCCCCCATAAATCGGGAGAGCCTCTTTTTTTTATTAAGTTCTCCGGTCCACGTCCGAAAAGACACATGTAAGCGGGAAGTCTCCCGGGGCTGGATGCTCCGAAAAGACCTCCGCAAAATCCCCTAGGCCATGGATTGGCCAAAGGACCTTCAAGGAGGAAGGCATGGGATTAAGAATTAATACCAACGTGCCTGCCTTGATTGCGCAAAGAAATTTGCGCACGACCCGGGCATCCTTGGATACCACCTTAGAAAGACTTTCTTCGGGTTCGCGGATCAACCATGCCGGCGACGACGCCGCAGGACTTGCCATCTCCGAAGGCCTCCGCGCCCAAATCCGCGGCATGGGCCAAGCCGAACGAAACTCTCAAGACGGAATTTCACTCGTTCAAGTCGCCGAAGGCGCCATGTCGGAAATCTCCAACATGATGATTCGTTTGCGCGAACTCGGCGTGCAGGCTGCTTCCGATACCGTCGGACCGACCGAACGCGGATTTTTGGACCTTGAGTTCCAGCAACTGCTTCAAGAAGTCGACCGGATCGCCAAGAGCACAGTCTATAACAATGTCCCACTCTTGAATGGTTCCGCCCAGGCTTTCGAGATCCAAATCGGTACGAGCAATAATCCGCTCACTGACCGAGTGAAACTTTTCGAATCGAGCGCCGCCGACGTTAGCGTCGTCGCGCTCGGGATGAACCTCGCGAACGTCGCGGATAAAATCAGCGCGCAAAACTCGCTCGCTTCAATCGACCAAGCGATCGGATCCGTCACGTCGATGCGCGCACAATTCGGAGCGCTTCAAAACCGGCTCCAATCGGTGATCAATACGATTCAAATTTCTCGTGAAAATATGTCGGCCGCCAATTCCCGCATCCGGGATGCGGATCTCGCCGAAGAGACCACGAACCTTACGAAGAACCAAATTTTGATGCAGGCCGGGACTTCGGTTCTGACCCAGGCAAATACCACGATCAAGACAGCGTTAAACCTTCTCGGAGGTGGGATGGGCTGATTGAGGTAAGAAAAGTTTTTAACCCGAGGCACGTGGATTAAGAAACCCGTGCTTGTTTCCTGGATGCGGAATCGATCCGCGGCCTCCCCCCACCCAAGACGGCGTGGGTCTAGGGCCGCGGATCCATTCCCGAAGGCGAGAAATGGGTCTCGCTGCCTGGAAACATCGGTACAACTCGTTTTTTTTCCGGGGGAGGCATGGAATCGCTGAGCTCGGGGAAAATCGGCTTACGCCAGAAGTGTAAATTTCAGGCGTGGGCCAAAGTGGGACTTGTCCATGGTGGACGAGTTCCGGGGAACAATAAATCCCGATGGATTGGGTCGACGACGAGAGGGATCTCGGAGTCGGTAATACGGAGGTTACTTGTCATGAATGGAGTCTAGTCATGGGTCTTAGAATCAATACGAACATCTCTGCGCTGAATGCTCAGCGTACGATGGCACAAACTCGAATGTCGTTGGATAAGTCGCTCGAAAAACTCGCGTCCGGTAGCCGCATCAACCATGCGGGCGACGACGCCGCCGGGCTTGCGATCTCGGAAAATCTTCGGGCGCAGATTCGCGGTATGCGGCAAGCGAAACGAAACGCGCAAGACGGCGTGTCGTTGATCCAGGTATCGGAAGGAGGACTGAACGAAATTTCCAATATCTTGATTCGTCTTCGGGAACTCGCCATCCAGGCGGCTTCCGATACGATCGGGGATACGGAACGACAGTTCACTGACCGCGAATACCAGGCGCTCAAGCAGGAGATCGACCGGATCGCCAACGCCACGGAATTTAACGGTACACCGCTCTTAAACGGAAAAGCCGGGATCTTTGAAATCCAAGTCGGTACCCAAAACAACCCGATCCTCGACCGGGTCGTCTACAACGGTGAACGTTCGGACGCCTCGCTCGACGCCTTGAAACTGGGCGGAGAATCGGTCGCGACCAAACAAGGTTCACAGCTCTCGCTTGCCGTCATCGATGACGGTTTGATCCGAGTCAACTCGATTCGAGCCGACTTGGGAGCGCTTCAAAACCGTCTCCAATCGACGATCAACAACTTGGCCATCTCCGACGAGAACCTCTCGGCGGCGAATAGCCGGATTCGCGACACAGACTTCGCCGAAGAGGTTTCGGAGATGACCAAGAACAACATTCTGATGCAAGCGGGCATCAGCGTGCTTGGCCAAGCGA
>CAZAKW010000411.1:0-2400 GCA_964485835.1 uncultured Bacteriovoracaceae bacterium | reverse complement strand
GTAGAAGGACGGTAGGGATCACCGTCCAGATCGCCTCTAGCAAGTGGTGGTCGACGATGAATTTCGGCTTTCGTCCTTCGCGCTTTCGATAAACGACCGCGAAGTAGATCATCCCGCCGACGACGAGGACGAAGAAGAAAACGCTTAGCCAAAAAAGGAACCAATACAGGGAATCCCACGCTACGGCTACGTCCGATCCCTGGAGAGGGAGACCTAGCCCCTGCTTGTAGACTTTATTCAGCATATCGACCCCACCTCACACACTCGCTTGGACGAACTAAACTGGCTTTGAACTTTTAATTTCCCGCACCCGTGCGATCGCGATGAACGCACCCAAAAGTAAAGTCGTTACGATCGCTCCGATTTGCATCACTCGGGTCAACGTCATCGAATACTGACGAAGCACCGGGTTGTAGCTGTAACAGAAGAGGATCAGTCGATCGATGATCGTGCCGATCTTTCCACTGGACGCTTCAAGGAGCGATAATCGCAAGTCGGAGGGACGATACTGAATTCCGTACAAAACTCGGGAGAGCTTGCCCTCTGGAGTCAGCACGAAAATGCCCGCGCCATGCGCGTATTGCTTTTCTTTTTCGTCCCAACGGTATCCGAATCCTAACTGGCTTGCGAGCGTTTTAATCTGGCTTTCCTCGCCCGTTAAAAAATGCCACCCCGCAGCAGCTTCGGGTTTTCCAAGCGCCTCAATCATGTTCTTTTTCTTTTCCGCGGCGAGATCGGATTTTTCTTTCGGATCAAAGCTCACGTTCAAAACGGTGAACTCTTTTCCCGGAGTCCAGTCCATTCCCTTTAAGCCGTCCAAGACTCCATTCAGAACGATGCCGCAGAGCATTGGGCACTCGTAGTAGGCCAGACTGATGATGACGGGTTTTTTCGCGGAGAAGTATTGCGAAAGCTTCACGGGCTGGCCGGCTTCGTCCACGAAAGCCAGTTCCAAGTCGACCGAGTCCCCAAGTTTTTCGGTGATTCCAATCCCGGTCATATCGGGACCCTTGTCGGCCATCGTTTGATTGCCTTGGGCTTTCGCCGAAAGATTCGAAGGATCGGCGAAAACACCGGGAGAAAACGCGAGGACGAACGCACTCAAAATCCAACTCACCATTCGACCGTGAACCATCAGGACCCCGTTTCGGGAACGCACTCATTTACGATGATAAATACATCCGTTACTTTCGCACAGGCGAGCTCTCCCGACTAGTGAATTTGGCCGCCGAAAGAGCGTAGTTTCCGCAGCGGAAATGCGATAACGAAAGCGGGTATGGCGACCGTGACCGAAGGTATAAAAGGCTCAAAGCTCGTAAACTTCGCGGTTTATCGCGAGCTTTCGAAATCCGGGATCGTCGCCCTCGTTCTCATCAGCGTCCTGGGCGGTTACTTAGCTGGGCACTCGTTCGAATCCCCACTCGATTGGATCCGCCTTGGCGCAACTCTTTTCGGGGTCCTTTTCGTCGCCTCGGGATCCAGCGCCCTCAACCACTGGCAAGACCGCGAGATGGACGCGAAAATGCCGCGTACCGCGAAACGGCCGCTCCCCTCGGGACGCGTGACCGAGCGGCACGTCTTGATTTTTTCGTTCGGCGCCATCATCACGGGGCTAGCGCTCCTCTCCCTTCTCTCTTGGAAGCTTGTGGTCCTCGGGGCGGCGGCGGTTTTTTCCTACAATATTCTTTACACTCTCTGGTGGAAACGGACGATGCCCTTCGCCGCCGTACCGGGCGCAATCCCGGGAGCAATCCCGATTCTCATGGGCTATGTCTCCGCGCACGGAGATGTGGTCACTCCAGGCGGCATTTACCTTTTTTTCATTCTCTTCTTTTGGCAGATGCCCCATTTCTGGGTTCTCGCCCTACGCTTTACCGACGACTACGCCCAAGGCGGCGTGCCCACTCTACCCGTCGCGCGTGGGTCCCAAATCACAGTCGGACAAATCGTCATCTGGTGCCTCGCCTACTGCGCGCTCGCCTTAGGAGCTCCGCTCTTTATCCGGGTTGGTTCCGTTTACCTCGCCGTTGCCATCGCAACATGCATCATGCTTCTCTTCGAACTTCGTGGATTCGCTCGCGAAGGGGACCGGATTTCGGAACCAGGATCGAAGCATTGGCTTCGGTTTTTTCTCTGGGTGAACTTCTCGTTAATCGGATTCATCGGTGCGGTCGTTGTCGATCTTTGGTCGGTATACTTAATCCATCTCCTCAAAGGCTGAGATCTTCAAAGGTTAAGGATTTTCCTAAACTAATTCCTAAACCAAAGGGGCTTTATGCCCCCGCGAACGTGGCCCGGAACTTGATAGAATAGGCCCGTACCCAGCTCTATTTTCTAACCGCGGCCCGAAGGCTCTTCTTTCATCCTTCGCGCATGCATTTCAGCTCAGAGGAGCCACCC
>CAZAKW010000410.1:0-2413 GCA_964485835.1 uncultured Bacteriovoracaceae bacterium | reverse complement strand
CGCGACCTCGAAAGGATTTCGGATTGGGGCGCCCTGGAGCAACTTTGTTTTCGTCTTCCCGAATGCGTCGGGAGTCCGCTCTCGCTCAATGCGCTCAAAGAGGACCTCCAGCTTAATTTCGCCACCGTAAAACGATGGATCGACATCCTTGAGAAGTTCTATGCCGTTTTTCGTTTGGCTCCGTTTGGTTCGCCCAGGATCCGGGCCGTAAAAAAGGAGCAGAAACATTACCACTACGACTGGAACGTCGTCGATTCTCCCGGACCACGTTTCGAATGCATGGTCGCGGTCCATCTTCTCAAGCACGCGAACTATCTCGAAGACGTGTTCGGTCGCCGGACCGAGTTGCGGTACTTCCGGGACATCGAAGGTCGGGAAGTGGATTTTGTCCTGACCGAAAAATCGAAACCCGTATTGGCAGTGGAGTGTAAAGTCGACGACGGCGAAATTTCGAAATCGCTGATTTATTTCAGAAATAAGTTCAAGGAAGTGCCCTGCTGGCAAATCCACCTCCGCGGAAAAAAAGATTACGTTTCGAAAGATGGAATCAGGGTGGCCCCCTGTCTGGAACTTCTTAAGGAGTGGACTTGAAACGAAACCGGCCACGAGTCGCGACCACGACCGTATGAAAGAGCCGTCGTGGTTTACGGAAGCCGACCGCGCGATTCGGGCCGGAGATTTCGCGCCCGCACTTAAAGTTGTAGAAGGCTGGGAGCGGACGATTCGGGGGGAGTCGCCCGGAACCGAGTGGGACCACTGGGTTTACGCAGCCGAAATCTACCGTCGGCTCGGAAGACCCGAAAAAGGAATCCGTCTCTTATCGACCCTCGTCCGTCCCGAGGGGAGGAGGCGAGGATGGCACCGGCCGGCCACCGACCGCGAGCTCGCGGAATACGCGGGGAATTTAATTCGGATCGGCGCGACCGCGGAGGCAAAGCGCCATCTCCGCGCGGTCGACGAAAGTAAGGCTCCGATGCGTCCGCTCTTTGAAGGTCTTGCCTGGATCCACGAATGGGATTTTTCGGCAGCAATCGGGCCGCTGCTCCAAGCCTACCGGTCGCCGCACTTGCCGACGTATTCGCGTAGAATCGCGGGCGTGAACCTTGCCCAAAGCTATCTGTATTCGGGCGAGCACGAACAGGCGCGGTCGCTTCTTAAGCAACTCCTCGAGCAGAGCCGGCAAGAAGGGTTGAATTTTCTCAGCCTCAATCTTGAATCGCTTGCGGCGACCAACGAAGTTTTGGATCCGTCGGAACTTCGCGCGTCGACCGCGCAAACCCACCTCGAAAATGCGAGGGCGCTTTCGAGGACAATGTCTTCCGAAGGAAGTTACGATGCGCTCGTGCTTGAAAAAGCAAGCGCGCTCCTTTCTTTGCGCAACGACCGAGACTCCCACGCATTGGAAAAGGTCCGACTGCTCGGCCACCGATTCGGCCAGCCTGAAATCGTTCGCGACTGTGATCTCCAGCTCGCTCTCTTCTTTAGGGATTTGGAGCGCGTCCACCCGATTTATTTCGGGACCCCATTTCCCGCTTACCGGAAACGAATCGAAAGAGCGGCGTCGAAGGCAGGCATGGAAATTTTGGAGACTTGGGAAGAAAGCGCCTCGGAAGCGGAGAGCCGGGACTCGGTCCGTCCGTGGGATTTCGCAATGGATCCCGAACTAAAACCCGGGCAAGCGCTCTTTCGACTTTTCCAGCTTTTGCTTGGCGAACGGTACCGACGCTTTACGATCACCAATCTCGCGACCGAAATATTTCCCGATGCCTATTTCAATTTCGAAACCTCGCCCGATCAAATCCACCAGCTCCTCAAACGCGGGCGCGATTTCTTGGAGCGGCATTCCCACGGAATCGCGATTGAAAATCGTGAGCGTCTTTACACCCTCACGAAAAGCGCGGACGCGTCCGTTCGGCACCATCGCTGGCACCCGGGCGAGCGCCCCGTTTCGTTCCGCCTGCGAAAAATTTTCGGCGCAAACGAATTTACCGCAGCCGACGTGGGGAAACGATTCCAGATCAGCCAGCCCAATGTTTCGCTCTTACTACGTGAAGAAATCGAGCAGGGCCGCGTCGTGCGCGAAGGACTGGGGAAGGCGTCGAGGTACCGGCGAATATAACGAACGCGTCTACCCCGCGCTATTCGTCCGTCCCGTACTTCCGTTACATTATTCCGTCTTAGCGGAGTTCGTTTCCGTAGTCTCTTCGCTCGCGTTACCCGCCGGCATCCGAACTTTCCCGGTACGTTTCGCTTCTTGGCGTTCGGCTTCGTTTTGCGCGGCGATTTTTTGCAGAGGTTCGACGCTATCGATCGTATCGAAAAGTGCGGCGTGGGCGGCACCGCTCGTTGCTAAAGCGCCTAAGGCGGCGAGTGCAACCGTGAGCGTGGAGCGGGACCGGTGATTGAACGAGTA
>CAZAKW010000409.1:0-2414 GCA_964485835.1 uncultured Bacteriovoracaceae bacterium | reverse complement strand
AGAGTCGAACTCCGCCGCATCGACCTCGTCTAGGGTTTGATCGACGGTGATTTCGTCACCCCAATCTTGGTCCTTCCAGGCTTTGATTTTTCCATCTTTCAGCGAAACAAGGACCGTTTCCGCGCCCGCTCGCTCAAGGGCCTTACGTGGTTCAAGCAATTCGGATTGCTCGAATCCATCCGTGGCAAGAATGGCGATTCTTTTGTGGGCAAGGGTCGTAGGATCGATTTTAGCGGCAGGACTCATAAAGGAAATCTCCTCTTAGCCTTTACCAGCAAATCGCGTACCGGAAGGGGCGTCCCGCTATGCCCTAAAGTTCTTTTGGGGAAGGCGCCCCGGTGGGGGCCAGCGAAATCGGTTGGTGAAATAGCGTACGGGTCGGGTACGCGAATTCAATTCCGTTCTTACTGAATTCCGTCAGAAGGCCGACATTCACTTCCTGTGCGATATCGGCGTAGAAATTAAAATCGGGTTGGAGCACCCAATAGACAAGCTCGTACCGCAGAGCGGAGTCTTGAAATTCGAGAAAATGGCAGCGGTCGAACCGCACGGTCTGCTTTTTTCCATTTTGCTTTTCCACGATTTGGCGCGCGATCTGGGGAATTTTTCGCAAGTTTTCTTCGGTGGTTTGGTAGGTGACTGTGAGTTGCAGTACGACGCGCCGTTCTGCCATCCGCTTGAAGTTCCGGATTCGGCTTTGAAGCAAGTCGCCATTCGAAAAAATCAATTGTTCTCCGGAAAGGCTCCGGAGGCGAGTGGTCTTCAGTCCGATGTGCTCAATCGTTCCAAGAAAATCTCCGACGACGATAAAGTCCCCAACGACGAAGGGCTTGTCGAGTACGATGGTGAGCGACGCGAAAAGGTCGCCGAGGATATTCTGAAGCGCGAGCGCGACCGCGATACCGCCGACTCCAAGTCCGGCGACCAAGGCGGTGATGTTTACGCCCAGATTATTCAGAGCAAGCAGCAGAACGATCATGTAAACGCATGCGCGAGCCGCAAAGCTGATTAGGCCCAGTGTCGTCGCGCTTCCAACATCCTGATCGGCACGTTTCTTCAGCGAGTTTTGGATCCAATAATCGATCCCAACCATGGCCCACTGGAGAAGCTGGACCAGTCCGACAAGGATGACGACTTTGCGAGCGGCGGCATCCGTTTTATCTGAAAGCGGCAAAACTAGCATCGCCGCGTAAAGAGCGAGAGTGCCTATGAAATAGGTGCGGGTGATTTTCGTCCAATTCAGGATCAACAGATCAATGCCAGTATGGGGAATGCTCAGCCGGCGCTCGAGCCGTCCGGTCAGCACGCGACGCGCAAGGATCAAGCCCCCCAAGAGCAGAAGAAAGACCAAGGCGGCGGAAAGGAGTTGAGTGAGGTCGGTTTTTTCTAAGAACTTGCGAATGAAACCCATGGGTTGGGTGATACCTGTGAATGCGCTCTTTTTCTACCCGGAAGCGCCGTTGGCGATTCGTCCGGGTCGCAATCCCGCGAAATTTACGTTAGCCTCTTTTCATGATCAGCACCCATATCTTGGATACGAGCCGAGGCGAACCTGCGGTAGATGTTCTCGTCCGGCTTGAAAAAAATACCGCGGATACCTGGTCGACCGTGGGCCAGGAGGTCACCAGTCCGGATGGACGGATATCTTTCAAGTGTCCGTACGAGGCGGGGACTTATCGCCTGGTCTTTGAGATTGATGCTTATTTCGCGCGCACAGGAACGCCTTCTTTTTTTACGACCGCTCCGGTGACGTTCGTGATTACGGATACGAACCGCAAGTATCATGTACCGCTGCTTTTGAATCCTTACGGTTATTCAACTTACCGCGGAACTTAGATGGAAGAGGAAAATCGTTTTTTCGAAATCCCCGAGT
The DNA here is from genome assembly GCA_964485835.1 of uncultured Bacteriovoracaceae bacterium. Classification (GTDB taxonomy): domain Bacteria; phylum Bdellovibrionota; class UBA1018; order UBA1018; family UBA1018; genus JACMQW01. Next base: position 541 of record CAZAKW010000409.1, on the reverse strand, counting down.
ATCACGATTATCTCTCGCCTGGGCTTGCCCGACGGCTACTGGCTTCCTCCGTACCCGTACCCAGCTCCGAGGGCCTTCGACAAGTCGGAAACCATGGCGGGCTTGAAACCCCAGACGCCCTCCGTTTTTTGGAAGAGCTTTACCTTGAACTAAAGCCCGCGCTCGCCGGGGTCCTCGCCCAACGATCGATCGATCGGCGTTTTCTAGACGAGCGAATGCGTGCGTGCTCGGAAACGAATCGGAGGCTTGGTCGTAAGATTTCGGATCCGGATTACCTGACGCCATTGGGGTTACTCGACGGTAAGGGGCGCGTCGTTTTCGGTCCTTTGACGCCGAATTATTGCCGAGCCGGCGGCGATCCGGTCGCGGAGCTGCCCGACTTTCTTCGCGGGCCGCACGTCACTCTTTTCGGCCCGCCGGACAGCGCGAAACTCGCGATCAACGCCGTTAATGCATTCCATCGCCGGATGTCGGGCGAACCTCCGGTTGTCGAAGAATTACTTTCGCGGCATCCATCCTCGCCGATGTGGGGAGCCGACGA
>CAZAKW010000408.1:0-2414 GCA_964485835.1 uncultured Bacteriovoracaceae bacterium | reverse complement strand
CGGGTGAGGCGAGGAAGCTTTGCGCTTTCTCGATTCAAGAATGAGTCTGTCGATTCGGACTCCATCTCTGGCTTCGGTCGTCCCGGCTTGCGAGGAGCTCGATTGTACCGGACGGGTGGCCGAGAGCGTTTCGTCACGCAAGATCCGAACTCTGCACCGCGTTCCGAAATGCGAGCAGTCTGAGCGCGTTCAAGATTACGAGTATTGTAGCGCCGGTATCCGCAAGGATGGCTAACCAAAGGCTGCTATAGCCGACGACCGCAAGAATGAGGAAAACGAATTTGACGGCGAGCGAGAATGAAATATTGAACTGGATGATTCGAAGCGTGCGCTTACCCATGACGATGGCGTCGGCCACCTTCATAAGATCGTCGTTCATCAGTGTCACGTCTGCGGTCTCAATAGCCGTATCCGTGCCGATGCCACCCATTGCTATTCCGACGGTCGATGCCGCCATAGCCGGGGCGTCATTAACGCCGTCACCGATCATGGCCACACTACCGTAGGTGCTGACCAGCTCCTGAACGGCGGTGATTTTATCCGCCGGTAGAAGATTTCCTCGGGCGTCGTCGATACCGACTTGGGAGGCGATCGTCTGAGCGGTTCGGGTATTGTCCCCGCTGAGCATAACGATCCGCTGAACACCCGCGCGATGAATTGCGGCGAGCGCGGCCTTCGCCTCTTTCCGAACCACGTCGGAAACCGCGATGACACCGAGGACTTCCTCATCGCCTAGGCCGTGGGGCGCATGTCCGACGACAATCACCGATTGGGCGTTATATTCGAGATCCGCGAGTATATCTTCGAGCTCTTTCGAGCAAACGCCTAATTTCTCGGCGAAGTGGTGGTTTCCTAAAAAGTAATCGTGACCGTCTATTACTCCCCGGACGCCCATCCCGGTAAGCGATTGGAGGTTTTTACTCTCTGGATACTGCACGTTCTTTTCTTTGGCGTAGCTCATTACTGCCTGCGCAAGCGGATGATCCGAGGATGACTCCAGCGACGCGGCGATTCGAATTATTTTCTCGGAGGTAGCGCCGCGCATAGGGTGAATGCCCGTTAAGGCGGGCTTTCCCTCGGTAATTGTCCCGGTCTTATCGACGGCGAGGGCTCTGATCTTTCCGAGGGCCTCAAGGTGGGTTCCCCCTTTGACGAGCACGCCTCGCTTCGCCATTGCGGTCAGGCCCGAAACGATCGTGACTGGCGTCGAGATTACGAGCGCGCAAGGGCATGCGATCACGAGCAAGACGAGGGACCGATATAGCCAGACACTCCATTCCCCGCCAAAAAAGAGCGGCATCACGAGGAAAATGGCGAGAGCGGCGATCATTACCGCCGGAGTATAGATTTCGGCGAAGCGATCTACGAACCTCTGCGAGGGCGCTTTTTGTCCCTGCGCGTCTTTCACGAGGCGAACAATACCCGCAATGGTGCTCTCGGAAGATCTTTTCGAGACGGTTATTTCAATCATCCCTTCGCCGTTAATCGTTCCAGCGAACACCGGGTCTCCCGGTTTTTTCTCAACGGGCACGGACTCTCCGGTGATCGGCGACTGATCGACCGAACTTGATCCATTTTGAATGGTGCCATCTACGGGAATGCGGGCTCCCGCTCGCACCTGGACGAGATCTCCGACAACCACGGCGGACAGCGACTTCTCGGTATACGCTGATCCAACTTTTACATTGGCGACCTGTGGGGTCAGTTTTAGAAGTGACTCGACGGCTTTACGCGCCCGGGAAACGCTGAAACTTTCGAGATATTCCGAGAGCGAAAAAAGAAAGGTAACGGCGGCACCTTCTGCCCATTCGCCGATAAAGCATGCACCTGCGACGGCGACCACCATCAGAACATTCATGTCCAGCGTACGAGCCTTGAGCGACCGAAGTGCCTTCGGTGCCACTAGGGCTCCGCCGATTAAAATGGCGAATATGAATGTCGGTATGTGAACCGGCTGGACGACTTTTAAGCGCGTAAGCATCATTCCGACGCCGAGGAAAAGTCCACTCCCGATAACCATGAGAAGCCTAGAGTTCAAGCTGCTGGTCGGATTTTCCGAAGCGATCTGATCGACGGGTTTCACTTTGAGACCCGCGGATTCGATCGCAATCGCGATAGATTTTGCGTCAATTAAAGAGGAGTGGCTGACCTTCACCGTTCCATCTAGAAAATTCGGTGAGATCGATTCGATCCCGGCGATCGGGCGCAGACTTTTCTCGATTAATTTCGCTTCTTCTGGACAGTCTAGTCCCTCGACTGCGAGTTCCGTAACCAGCAGTTTATCGGCATTGGCGGGTGTGGACATATCATTGTTTCCTAAGGGGAGTTTGGACGTCCGTCATTCAGTCGAATTTGAGTGCCGATGGGAATCGAGATCGCATCGGTCCGAATAAAGATTCGGCCGTCTTCGCCGC
>CAZAKW010000407.1:0-2415 GCA_964485835.1 uncultured Bacteriovoracaceae bacterium | reverse complement strand
GTACGCGTAGCTCGGGTAGTAATTGTAGTACGAATACGAATAGTAATAGCTGTAGTAATACGGGCTGTAATAGGTCGGGTAGTAGTAATAGCCGTAGTACCACGCGCCGTTCGAAGACGTTTGATCCAGTTCAGACGTGGCTTCGACCTTAGCAAGTTTGTTTTCAGGTTTAACGAAAGTCGTAAGCGCGACTTCGGCCGTTTGTTCGGCAGTGACCGCTGCCTTTACATTTGCCTTAAAGACGACCCGGTTACCGCGGCCGTCGTCCTGAACGATCAGCCCGTAGGGTGCGCCGATCGCGTCGAGTTCGTCGTTTGCAAAAGCAGTGGTAAAACTAGTGAGCGAGGTTAGTCCGATGATGAGCGAGAGAAATAGTTTCATAAACAGTGACTCCTTCGTTAGCGGGCGTTCAAGTCTCCAAGGCGCAGCCCAGCATGGGCAACAGCGCTCGAAAAATGGAAAGTAATCATGCATCGCAATACCCGCGTTTTTTTTTCATAGCAACGGGATTTTATGCTGGAAATTGACCTGCCCGGGTAAAGCCGACTTAGATGGTATGCTATTATTCAAACTTGTCATTTCAAACCGCAACGATACTGAGGGGCTATGAACCTGCGTAAGCAACAAGAAAAAATCACCGAACTTTACCGACGTGGCGATATCGACGGCGCGCGCGAAGGGTTTGAAAACCTGGTCGCCTATCTTGAGGACGCGGACGACACCATCCACATCGCTTACGCGGAGGCCCTCCTTGGCCTCGGCTCGCTCTTTGAGAAAAATATCAAAGATCTTCAAGCCGCGGAACGCTGCTGGAAGAAGATCGTCGATTTGACCCCCGGAATCGACGGGGTCCTCGAGTTAGACGAAGACGAATTCGACATCCATACCCAAGCCCTTCTCCTCCTGGCACTTGCGCAGAAAAAATCTGGAAAAATTCCTGAGGCTCGAGCCAACCTTGAAAACCTACGTGCCATCGCCGTAGAAACGCGCGGCGAGAATAGCAGCGACGTGAAAACGATCGATGCGCACATCGCCGAACTTTAGACGAACGCCTGAGGACGCGTCGCTTAAACCCGAATCCCCCGCCACTTCCCCGATTGAAACACGACCCATGCTAAAATTGCCAAAGCCCCGTGGGCGACCGGAATCACGACCATGGCCCCCGTCTCCCGAAGCGATGTGAACTTTACCAAGTAGTAGGCCAGCGGGAGCTGAAAAACCCAAAGACAAAAGAAATTCAACCGGGTCGGCGTCTTCGTGTCCCCCGCGCCGTTTAGCGCTTGGGTTAGCACCATCGAGACCCCGTAAAACACAAACCCCGACGCAAGAATCCGCAGCGCTGTCACACCAAAATCATAAACTGCCGCCTCGCGCGTAAAGACTCCGACGATCGGTCCGGCAAGGGCCACGAGAAAGATCGTCACACCCAACATCATCGCCGCGCTATATTTAGCGGTTACGACCACGCTTTCGGCCGCGCGATCAAATTGTTTTGCCCCCAAGTTCTGGCCAACGAGCGTCGCCGCCGCGTTGCTAATCCCCCACGCCGGCAATATGAAAAACACGAAATTACGAAACGCGATCTGCGAACCGGCCGAGGCGGCCGTTCCACCGGTCTCCGCAATCAGCCGGGTCAAGAGGATCCAGCTTCCGCTCCCAATAATCATCTGTAGCGACGCAGGAGTCGCGATCTTTACGAGCGAGCGGATGATTGGAAGATCAAAGGTAAAGTGCCGTCTCGTTAACCGAAGCTCCCCGTCGCCTCGAAACAGGTGGTAAAACTGATAGACCACGCCCGAGCTGCGCCCGGCGACCGTAGCGAGCGCCGCGCCCGTCACCCCAAAATAATGGATGAGGACCGGACAAAGGATGATATTCACGCCACTCGCAAGCCATAAGCTCTTCATCGCGATTGCTGGATTGCCCGCGCCCCGAAAAATCCCGTTAATCAAAAACAGCAGAACAATCGGAGCGCACCCCCCCAGCATCAAACGGGTAAAAGGAGTTCCGTCCCGAATCACGTCGGCTTCCGCCCCCATCATCCGCAGAACGTCGGGAGCAAATACCAGTCCAAGAACTCCGAGTACGACCGAAATCAACACCGCAAGCACGATGGCTTGCGCTCCCGCATGGGCCGCCGCCTCCGGATCCTTTTCCCCAATTCGACGGGCCACCACCGCGGTCGCGGCAATGCTAATTCCCATGGCCAGCGAATAAACGAGGGTAATCACCGACTCCGTCAGTCCGACGGTAGCAATCGCATTCCGACCCAACCCACTCACAAAGAACATGTCGACGACAGCGAAAACGCTTTCGAGACCAATCTCTAGAATCATCGGAACTGCAAGCAAGATCACGGCATCCGAAATCGAGCCCGAAGTATAATCGTGGTGCTCGCCTTTCAGCGAACGCCGG